>JABDJF010000268.1 GCA_013002645.1 Myxococcales bacterium | reverse complement strand
GCCACGACGTCCGGTGCGTCGGGGTGATCGTTGAAGAAGGCGTTGGCGGCCTGGATGGCCTCACGGAGGCTGCAGTCTCCGTCGGGCGCGAGCTCGCAGTTGCCGTCGTCGGTATCCGCCGTGGTGTTGACGAAGAACCCGGCATGAGCCCTGACCGATCCGGTCCATGCGGAAACGAGCATCAGCAAAGAGATGACTAAGAAAGGCCGCATTTCCCCCCCAACCGGCTCCAACGAAGCGCGGCGGAACGCTTAGACTCTAGCGGAACGCTTAGACTCTAAAGGACGAAGCGCCCTAAACCAAACGAGGCGCCGGCTCTGGTCAGTCGGGAGCGAGGAGATCGGAGCTGCCCATCAGGAAGGTATCGACCGCCCTCGCGGCGCCCCGGCCTTCCGCGATGCCCCAAACGACCAATGACTGGCCCCGGCGGCAGTCGCCCGCCGCAAAGACGCCTTCGGTGCTGGTCGCGTACTTGCCGTACTGCGCTTTGAAGTTGCTGCGGGGGTCGCGCTCGAGGCCGAGCTGCTCTGCCAGGGTGTCCTCGGGACCCAAAAAACCCATCGCGAGAAAGATGAGGTCGGCTTCGAAGATCTGTTCCGAGCCCGGCACTTCGCTCATTTGCCACTTCCCGTGCGCGTCCTTCACCCATTCGACGCGAACGGTTTCTACACCTGCGACGTTGCCTTTGCCGTCGTCGAGGAATCGCTTGCTCAACACGCGAAACTCTCGCGGGTCGTTCCCGAACTTCGCCGCCGCCTCTTGATGCCCGTAGTCGACCCGAAAAATTACCGGCCACTCTGGCCAGGGGTTGTCGTCCGCGCGTTGCTGGGGCGGCCTGGGAAGGAGCTCGAAGTTGACCAGCGAGGTGCACCCATGGCGCATCGAGGTTCCGATGCAGTCGGTCCCCGTATCGCCGCCGCCGATGACGATCACGCGCTTGCCTTCTGCGCTGATGTAGGCGCCATCCTCGAGCTTGCTGTCCATCAGGCTCTTGGTGTTTTTGAGAAGGAAATCCATGGCGAAGTGGATGCCCAGCAGCTTCCGGCCGGGAATCGGCAGGTCTCGGGGCCTCGTTGCGCCGCAAGCGAGGATGACCGCATCGTTGTTGCTGCGAATCTTCTCGACGTCTTTGTTGACGCCAACATGGGCATTCGTTTCGAACTCGACGCCTTCTTCACGAATGAGATCGATGCGCCGATCGACGATGCCCTTGTCGAGCTTCATGTTCGGGATGCCGTAGGTGAGCAATCCGCCAATCCTGTCGTCGCGCTCGTACACCGTGACCGAGTGCCCGACTCGATTGAGCTGCTGGGCAGCCGTGAGCCCCGCCGGGCCGCTGCCGATGATGGCGACCTTCTTTCCGGTACGCTCCTTGGGCGGCTCGGGATGGATCCAGCCTTCGGCAAAACCCTTGTCGACGATCGCGCTCTCGATGTTCTTGATGGTGACGGCCGGGTCGGCAATGCCGAGCACGCAGGCGCCTTCGCAGGGAGCCGGGCAAACACGGCCGGTAAACTCCGGGAAGTTGTTGGTCTTGTGCAAGCGATCGAGGGCGTCGCGCCAGCGCCCGTGGTACACGAGGTCGTTCCACTCGGGGATCAGATTGTCGATCGGGCAGCCGGTCGCGGACTGGCAAAACGGTACGCCGCAATCCATGCAGCGCGCACCCTGCGTCCGAAGCTGCTCCTCGGGGACGTCGACCGTGAACTCGTCCCAGCCGGAGATCCGCTCCAGCGGGTCGCTGTACGGAATCGTTTCTCTCGGGAACTCTTTGAACCCAGTTGGCTTTCCCATTCTCTTACTCCGCCGCCGGAAGGCCCTGAAGTTGAACCGCATCGGGTCCGGGGACGCCCACCGAAAGGTCGCCAGTCTTCTGAAGGACCCGCTTGTAGTCGGTCGGCATCACCTTGATGAGCTGCCCGAGGGTGCTCTCCCAATCCTGCAGCAAGCGCTGAGCGACGGCCGAACCCGTGTGCTCCAAGTGCTCCTCGATGAGGCCTTTCACGATCGCGATTTCTTCTTGCTGGACGAGCCGCTCGAGCTCGACCATCTCTTGGTTGCACTTCGATGCGAAGTCACCCTTGGCGTCGAGCACGTACGCGACACCGCCGCTCATGCCCGCACCGAAGTTGCGCCCTGTGTCGCCCAGGATCACCGCTCGGCCGCCGGTCATGTACTCGCAGGCGTGGTCGCCCACGCCTTCGATGACCGCCCAGGCGCCCGAGTTGCGGACACAGAAGCGCTCCGCCGCTCGCCCACGGAAAAAGGCCTTCCCGGCGATGGCGCCGTACAAAACGACATTGCCGACGATCATGTTCTCCGCAGGCACGAAGGTTGCTTTCTTCGACGGATAGACGATGAGGTGACCGCCGGACAGGCCTTTGCCGACATAGTCGTTGGCGTCGCCTTCGAGCTCGAGAGTCACACCCTTCGCAAGCCAGGCCCCAAAGCTCTGGCCTGCGGAGCCGATGAGCTTGAAGTGCACGGTGCCTTCAGGAAGGAGGTCTTCGCCCCAGCGCTTGGCGATCTCGTGGCTGAGCATCGTGCCAACGGTGCGGTTGGTGTTCTTGATTTTCAGCTCCCCCCGGACGGGCTTTGCATCGCAGATTGCGGGCTGAGCGAGCTCGATGAGCCGATTGTCGAGCGCCTTGTCCAGGCCGTGATCCTGCTGCTTGGTGCAGTAGACATCGGTTACGGCGTTCTTCTTCTTCGCCTTGGTCAGGATCGGCGTGAGATCGATCCCTCGGGCCTTCCAGTGAACCAGCGCGTCGGCCATGTCGAGCTTGTCCACCCGGCCGACCATTTCTTGGTAAGTACGAAATCCGAGCGAGGCCATGATCTCACGGGCTTCTTCGGCGACCATGAAGAGGTAGTTGACCACGTGCTCGGGCTTCCCCTTGAACTTCTTTCGAAGCTCTGGATCTTGGGTAGCAATGCCGACCGGGCAGGTGTTGAGGTGGCACTTGCGCATCATGATGCAGCCCATCGCGATGAGCGGCGCCGTGCTCAAGCCGATCTCTTCGGCGCCAAGCAGTCCGCCGATGACGACGTCGCGGCCGGTCTTCATCTGCCCGTCCGTCTGCAGGACGACTCGGCTCCGAAGGTCGTTCATGACGAGTGTCTGATGCGTTTCGGCAATGCCGAGCTCCCAGGGGAGGCCGGCATGCTTGATCGAGGTCAGCGGCGAAGCGCCGGTGCCACCGTCGTGGCCGCTTATCAGAATGTGATCGGCGTGCGCCTTCGAGACGCCGGCCGCAATCGTGCCGACGCCGACCTCGCTGACCAGCTTGACGCTGATCCGGGCCGAGGGGTTGCTGTTCTTGAGGTCGTGAATCAGCTGCGCGAGATCCTCGATCGAATAGATGTCGTGGTGCGGCGGCGGGCTGATGAGACCGACACCCGGGGTCGAGTTCCGCACCGCCGCGATCTTCTCGTCGACCTTTCGGCCGGGAAGCTCACCGCCTTCGCCTGGCTTGGCGCCCTGCGCCATCTTGATTTGAATCTCGTCGGCGTTGGTGAGGTAGTTGATGCTCACACCGAAGCGCCCCGACGCGACCTGCTTGATCGCCGAGCGCCTCGGATTCATCGCGCCGTTCGCCAAGGGCAGATAGCGCTCCGGGGCTTCGCCTCCCTCGCCCGTATTGGACTTGCCGCCAAGTTGGTTCATCGCGATCGCGAGCGTCGAATGCGCTTCCATCGAAATCGAGCCGAAGCTCATGGCGCCGGTCGCAAACCGCTTCACGATTTCGCTCGCCGGCTCGACCTCGCTCAGCGGAATGCGCCGACCGTTCTTGAACCGCATCAGGCCCCGAAGCGTGCAGCGGTCTCGCGCACTGTCGTTGGCATGCTCGGCGAAACGCTTGTATGCATCGCTGCTGTTGGCACGGGCCGCCACCTGGAGGTTCGCGATCGTCTCTGGATTCCACATGTGACGCTCACCGTTGGCGCGCCAATGGAACTGCCCGTCGTTCGGAAGGATGGGCAGCCGCGGCTCGTCCTCGCTCGGATAGCCGAGCGCGTGCCGCTCGACGAGCTCCTCCGCGATGACGTTGAAGCCGATGCCCTGAATCCTGCTCGCCGTGCCGACGAAGCAAAGGTCGATCACCGAGCTGTTGAGGCCCACGGCCTCGAAAATCTGAGCGCCTTTGTAAGACTGGAGCGTGGAGATCCCCATCTTGCCGAAGACCTTGAACATGCCCTTGGCGACCGCTTTGCGATAACCGTCGACGATGCTGTCGTCGTCGGGGAACCGCGCTGGGTCGAGCGTCCCGAGGCGGCGTTCTTGCCATAGCGACTCGAACGCCAGGTAAGGGTTGATCGCATCGGCGCCATATCCGACGAGGCAGCAGTGATGGTGCACCTCTCGTGCCTCGCCGGTTGCGACGACGATTCCGACCCTGGTGCGCTTCTCGGTGGCAACCAGATGGTGGTGCACTGCGCCGGTCGCGAGGAGCGCGCTCGCCGGGATGCGGTCCGGGCCCGCTGGGCGGTCGGTCAGCAGAACGATGCTGTACCCTTCGTCGACCGCCTTCTCCGCTTCCTGCCGGATGCGCTGGAGCGTGGGCTCGAGCCCGGCGGGGCCTTCGCTTCGCGGCCACGTGATGTCGATGAGCTTGCTGCGCCAGCCGCGCTCGTCGATGGTCTTGAGCGCCCTGACCTCTTCATTGGTCAGAATCGGGTGCGGAACGCGAAGCCGGTGCGCGTGCTCGGGGGTCGTCGTGAGTAGGTTTCGTTCGGGCCCAATGTAGCACTCCATACCCATGATCACTTCCTCGCGGATCGAGTCGATCGGAGGATTGGTGACCTGCGCAAAGAGCTGCTTGAAATAGTCGTAAGCGAGCCGTGGCTGATCGCTCAGGACCGCAAGCGCCGAGTCGTTGCCCATGGAGCCGACCGGATCGCGCTTCTGCTCGATCATCGGCCGCAGCATGAATTGCATCGTCTCGGTGGTGAAGCCAAACGACTGCATGCGGGCGAGGAGCGTCTCGGGTTCGAAGCCGTGCGCATCACCGTGCACCGGCAGCTTGGTGAGCTTCAGGCGCTTCTCCCTCAGCCACTCGCCGTACGGGCGACGTGTCGCAAAGTCGTTCTTGAGCTCCTCATCCGGAATCATCCGGCCCTGCTCGAAGTCTATGAGGAACATGCGTCCGGGTTGCAGACGCCCCTTGAGCTTGACCGTTTCGGGCGGCACCGGAAGGACGCCAACTTCAGACGCCATGATGACGCGGTCGTCGTGCGTGAGGTAGTAGCGGCTTGGGCGGAGGCCGTTTCGATCGAGGACAGCGCCGATCATCGTGCCGTCGGTGAACGCGATCGATGCCGGGCCGTCCCAGGGCTCCATCAGGCAGGAGTGGTACTCGTAGAAATCTCGCTTGGCCTGCGGCATGTGCTCGTGCTTCTGCCAGGCCTCGGGGATCATCATCATCGCAGCCTCGGGCATGCTGCGACCGTTCATGTAGAGAAACTCGAGGACGTTATCGAGTGTGCCCGAGTCTGAAAGCCCACGCTCCGCCACCGGAAACAGCTTGCGCAAGTCGTCGCCGAAGAGCTCGCTCTGCACCACGCCTTGGCGCGAATGCATCGCGTTCTTGTTTCCGCGAAGCGTGTTGATCTCGCCATTGTGGCTGAGGCAACGAAGCGGCTGGGACCGCTCCCAGGTCGGGAACGTGTTGGTCGCGAAGCGTGAATGCACCATCGCCAGGTGTGTTTCGTAGTCCGGGTCGGTCAGATCGCCGTAAAACGGAAGCACCTGCTCACAGGCGAGCATTCCCTTGTAGATGATGGTCCTGCTCGAGAGGGAGCAAGCGTACAGCATCGACCGTTGCTCGAGGCTCTCGTCCATGCGAAGCGGGCTTGCTGCGCTTTTTCGGATCACATAGAGCTGCCGCTCGAACGCGTCCTGGTCGAGGCCTTCGGCGGCGGCAATGAAGAGTTGCTCGATCTGCGGCATGCTTTCGACCGCGGTCGGCCCGAGGTTTGCTCCGTCCGGATCGGTTGGCACCGCGCGCCAGCCGAGCAAACGTTGCCCCTGCGCTTCGATCGCCTTGACGAACGCGGCCTTGCAGTACTCGCGCTCCGTCTCGTCGGTCGGAAGGAAGATGTTGCCGACGCCATACTTGCCTGGCGGCGGAAGCTCGACACCGAGCTCCGCCTTGGCCGCGCGGCGCAGAAGCTTGTCCGGCAGCGCGGTGAGCATGCCGGCGCCATCGCCGGTATTGGTCTCCGAGCCGCGGGCTCCACGGTGATCCATGTTGCAAAGGATGCGATTGGCGTCTTTGACGATTTGGTTGGATGCGACGCCCTTGATCTGAGCCACGAAGCCGACGCCGCAGGCGTCTTTTTCGTTTGCGGGGTCGTAGAGGCCGTGTTTCTCTGGAAGTCCGTACTGCATGTTCACGCGCTTTGGGGGGTTTGTGGGCTGTCTGCGGAGCGTCGGGCACGTTTGCGGCGCCGCGCGTCGGACGCGGGCTCACTTGGAGGCAGGGGGATTTCGGCCCTCTCGGTATGAGTCGAGAGGACCACCATGGTTTCGGTGCCAGAGACCGCGTCCATGGACCGGATTCGGCTGATGAGCTGCTCGAGGGCCTCGGTGTTCGGGGTCTTTACCTTGAGAACCAGCGTGAAGCCACCGGTAACATGGTGGCATTCCAAGACCTGGGGGACCGAATCGGCCCAGGTCTCGAATGCCTCGAGGAGCTGGCGGTCGCTGATCGAGACCCCGATGAAGGCCGAGATGTCGAGGCCGAGCTTCCGCGCATCGAGAAGCGCGTGATAACCTTTGATGATTCCGGCGTTTTCGAGCTTCCGAACCCGTTCCATCACCGACGGAGCGCTCAGGCCAACTGCGCCGCCGATCTCCTTCAGCGAGCGCTTGCAGTCACTCTGCAGCTCATCCAAAAGTTGCCGATCAATTTCATCTATCATGTGTGCTTTTCCTAAGTTCATTAGGCTTAGAACCCGTAAGGCCGAATAGATAGGGTTTTCATGGCCCAAAGTCAATGGAGCAGTGAGGGGCTGCAATCGAGCCTGGAAATTGAAATTCATGTGTAATACTTTGATGAGAGCGGTCTTGCGCTTGCCGGGCCCGGAAACCACGAAGGTATTAATGAAGGATTCGAGCGCCGAAGAGATGGTCTCCGCGCGCGACGACCGCCCAAAAGCGGGGTCGCCAGGCCTCGTGCCTGCGGCGCCTTGGCGAATCGGCCGGTACGAGCTCTGTTTCGAGCTGGCCTCGGGCGGGATGGCGAGCGTTCACCTGGCGCGAGCGCAGGGAAACGCTGGTTTCGAGAAGCTCGTGGCCCTCAAGCGAATCCATCCGCATCTCGCGTGCGCACCGGAGTACGTCGATATGTTTCTCGACGAGGCACGGATCGCATCGCGGATCACCCACAGCAACGTGTGTAGTGTGTTCGACTTCGGTGAAGCCGACGGCGAGTACTTCATTGCCATGGAGTATCTGGTCGGCGAGCCCCTCTCGCGCGTTCACCGCCGTGTCCTTGCAGACGTCGATCAGCGTGACTGTCCGCTCTTGCCGATGCGGATGGCGCGCATCATCGCGCAGGCCTGCGAAGGGCTTCACGCGGCGCACGAGCTCACGGACGCTGACGGCGAGTCCTTGCGGGTCGTCCACCGCGACGTTTCGGCGGAAAACCTCTTCGTGACGTATGACGGCGTGACGCAAGTCGTCGACTTTGGAATCGCGCACGCGCGACAGCGGGTCCACAGCACAGAGGCAGGTCAGGTCAAAGGCACGTTTCCGTACATGGCTCCGGAACAAATGACGTCGGCGGTCGTCGACCGGCGCGTGGACGTCTGGGCGCTGGGTACTGTGCTTTGGGAGCTACTGACGCTGCGAAAGCTCTTCCTTCGGGAGACGGACGTGAACACGATGTACGCGGTTCTTTCCGGCGAAATCCAACCTCCGTCCGAGTTTCGCAACGACGTCTCCGCGGAACTGGACGAGATCGTGCTCAAAGCGCTGGAACGCAGCCCAGATGCGCGCTGGCAGAGCGCGCGCGAAATGGGCAAGGCCCTTCGGCGCTACCTAGCCAAACAAGACGAGCTGATCGGTCCAGCCGAGGTCGCCGACTGGATGCGAGAGCTGTTCCCAAGCGGTGAGCTACGAAAACGGGAGCTCATGGATATTGCGCTCAGCCGCGAAGGCGTCGAATTGGACGCGGAGGTTACAGCGGGGGCCGAAAGCGGCGAGCGCGTTTCGCGGTTTCCCGCGTTGGCGGTCGGCCGGATACCGGCGGCCCCACCCCTGCCAGCCAGCCTGCTGGTGATGTTGATCGGCGTGCTGACGGTGCTAGCCGTCGTCACGATCGACATGCTGCGACAGTAGCGTCATGACGCCGAACGCGAAGTAAGGCGGCCCCGCGGCGTGGACTAGCCCCCTGAGCCGCCCGCGACGATCGAGCACGGGCGCGCCGGAGCTGCCTTGGCGAATCGGGCACGAAGAGAGCACACGTATCGAAGAAGAGGGACGCTCGCCCGCAGAAACGAGGCGGCGATTGTCGTCGACGATGCAGCGCCGGCTTCGGACCTGGTGAACTTCATCGTAGAAACGGTCGGCCGTCACCGAGAGGACGCGGACGACCTCGCCCGACGGAACGTCTCCTTCACCGATGGGGATCGCGGCGCGCGACGCGTCTCGACTGAGCTTCAACACGGCGTAGTCGGGTGAGAGAAGGCTCGGGCTCGGGCTGGACGCGGACTCGATTCGCGCGCATTCGATCCACTCGGCGGGCCGGCGATCCGATCGCGCGAATCCCAACCAGAGGCCGTCGCAGCGTCCGCCGTTGGCCATCTCCCAAGCCACGCAGTGCCCGGCGGTGACTGCAGTTCGAGGACCGACGAGCGCGGCGGTGCAACGGGTGGGCTCACGAGGTGCTGAAAGCCCGACCAGTAGCGCAACCGACTCGCTGCAAACTTCGCCTGCCGGGCAGGAAACCTCGTAGCGCGGGGGCACCGAATCGATGTAGCGTGCCGACGTTGAAGAGGTCGCCTTGCAAGCCGTCAACCCAAGGAGCGCCGCGACCCACAACCCTGAAACGAACCATGCCCTCCTCTTCATTCGATCAACGTATCAAGCCCGGACGACGGCGTCACATCCCCTACTTTCCGCCTGTTTCTTGGCCAAAAGAGCGAGCTTGGATAGAACGGATCGGGATGCGCCGCACGCTCGGGATCGCCATGCTGTGCCTTGCCGCCTTGGCTCCATCCCGAGTGGGCGCCGATGCGTCGGTGCTGATCGTGCAGCAAGGCGACGCGCTGAGCACCATCGCAAAACGTGCGGGCGTCTCCGTCGAGCAGATCAAACATTGGAATGACCTCGACGGCGACATGATCCGAATTGGTCAGAAGCTGGTCGTCGGGCAAGCAGGGACGCGGTCGCGGTCGAGGGACGGCATCGATTGGACGCCTCCATTCGACTACGGCGCGGCAGCTCCGGCAACGTCGACCCAAGCCAAGGCGAGAATCGCGGCGCGCGATTCCTCCAGCGCGGTCGCGACCCGGCTCTCGGACGACGCTGCCGTAGGGAAGAAGCCCAGGCGCGGAAGAACCTACCGCGTTCAAAAAGGCGACACGCTCACCGGTATCGCCCTCCGGCATCACACGACGGTCGGCGCGCTGCTCGCGTCGAATCCCGGCATCCGGGCCGATCGGATCTTCCCCGGAGAAACGATCGACATCGGCGTACCGAGACCAGAAGTCGTCTTCAAGCTCGAGCGCGGAGACAGCTTGCTGGCTGTGGCGAATCGGTATGACGTCAGCCCGCGAGACCTGAGCCGCTGGAACGGGGGATTGAGCCAGCGCGAACCTCGGCCGGGCACGAACATTCGCCTCTACACACGCGTCCCAGTCAGCCCCTCGGAGGCGATCGGCCCGACGAACCGCGGGCGTCTCGAAAACGGCGTGCGTCTGCCTTCGCACCGCGGCTACGTAATTCGCAGTGCCGCGCGCGCCTACGGAACCGAGGAGACCAACCGCTGGATTGTGAACGCGTTCAACGCGGTGGACTCGAAGTTCAAGGAGCGCAAGGTCGTCCGCATTCACGACATCAGCGACCGGGACGGCGGCAGGCTTCGCGACCACAAGAGCCACCAAAACGGGCGTGACGCCGACATCAGCTACTACCAGAAAGAATGTGGTCCGAGGGGCTGCCGATTCGACGATTTCAGGGCATCCGAGCTCGACGTTGCCCGGCAATGGACCCTGCTCGAACACTGGCTCCGCCATGGACAGGCGGAGATGATCTTCATCGACTATCGCCTGCAAGCCAAGCTCTACCGCTACGCAAAGAGGAGAGGGGCCACCAAGGCGCAGCTCGACCGGTGGATCCAATATCCGCGTGGCAAGTACGAGCCGAACGGCGTGATTCGTCACTTCCCGAATCACGAAGATCACCTTCACGTTCGTTTCGTGTGCCCGTACTCCGACCTCAGCTGCAGGCCGTGAGAGCGGGTGAACCGAACAGGGCTTCTTCGAGCCTGCGCATGGCGGCTGCTCGCGCGTTGACTCGTCGTCGCTGCTCCGCGGTCATCTCGCCATAGGTCACCGCGAAACCGTCCGGTAAGAACATCGGTTCAAAACCGGCGCCGAGCTCTCCACGAATCGGCCAGACCAAGGTCCCGAACGATTCACCGCGAAACGTGCGCGCGCGGCCGTCCGGCCAGGCGACGCACAGGACGCACACGTAGGTGGCGCGGCGACTGACCCCATCGCCGAGCTCTCGAAGGCGCGCTTCGACCCGTCGACGCGCGACATCGAATTCTCGGCCGTCACCGGCCCAGCGCGCCGTGTGGATTCCCGGTTCGCCTCCGAGGGCGTGGACCGCCACTCCGGAATCGTCTGCAATCGCCGCCAGGCCGGTAGCCCGCGCAGCGGCGACGGCCTTGAGCTCGGCGTTGGCCTCGAAGGTGGTTCCTGTTTCCTCGGGCTCGGGGAGCTCGAGGTGTTTCGCGGAGATCAACCGAACGGGGAGCTTGGCGAACAAGTCCTGCAACTCCCGGGTTTTGCCGGAGTTGTGCGTTGCGAGGACCCAATCGTTGGAGACGCCGGCCACTACTTGGCTCGTTCGAAAGGGAAGCGAGGCGGTGAGCTGTCGGTGAAGCTCGGATACGGCCTGAGACGGTCGAGTTGCTTTTGAAAGACCCGGGGCTTCGACGTTGGCAATTCGCAGCGGCCGCGCTCACAGACATAGGCCGTGCTCTTGCCCGCCATCGCGCGTTTCGCCTCGAGCCAAGGAATCGTCGACTCTTGCTGGCTCGCTTCAGCGTCCGTGAGAACGGTAAACGCTTTGTTAGGCACGAACGATTTTCGAAGCCGCGCGTCGAGCAAGCTCGCTTCTGCGCGGCTCGTTGGGGCGATCAACGCAACCTCGAAAACGGTGTCGTAATAGCGATCGAGGGCCACCAGGAGCAACGGAAAGCCGGTCGGTGAACGGGTCACCTGAAATGCTAGCGACGCGAAGAGGCGCTCGGCCCTCCGCCGCCATTTTGGGTCCCCGGTGAAATCGTGAAGGCGGAGAAGGTTGTTGGCCGCGACGGAGTTCCCCGATGGGACGGCGCGGTCATAGGCGGGCTTTTCCCGCACCAGAAGCACTTCGCCATCTGCCGCGGTCAAGTAGTAGCCGCCGGTTTGTTCGTCGAGATAGCGCAGGTCTTGATCGGTCTGAAGCTCGACCGCGCGTTCGATCCACGAGGCATCACCGGTGGCTTCATAGAGATCGAGGCAGGCGGTCACCATGAACGCGTAGTCATCGAGAAACGACGCGCTGCCCTTCTTTCCCTCGCGATAGGTCCGCACCAGCGCTCCATCTTCGGCTCGCATTTGCGTGAGGACGAATCCCACGGCCCGTGCTGCGACTTGGACGTAGCGCGCTTCTGCGAGCATCCAGCCTGCTTTGGCAAAAGCGGCGCCCATCATGCCGTTCCAGGCCGCGATGATTTTATCGTCACGGATGGGCGGCGGACGCGAAGCCCGCGCGTCGTAGAGCGTGGATCGCGCGCTGCGGATGGTTTCGCGGACTGGCTTGGGAGCGAGACCGAGCTCGGACGCAAGCTCTTGGTCGGCCTTGACGCGGTGAAGGATGTTTCGACCTTCGAAGTTGCCGCGCTCGGTCACGCCAAATGCCGAAGAAACGACCGCTGCATCGCCGGCGCCGAGCAGGCGTTCGAGCTCGCCAGGCGTCCAGGTGAAGAACCAGCCTTCTTCGTCGTGCCCGCTCGGAGTCGGGCTGTCCGCATCGGTCGCCGAATAGAAGCCGCCTTCGGGAGAGGTCATCTCGCGGGCGACGTAGTCGAGAATTTCGCGGGCGACCCGCTCGTACGCCGAATCGCCCGTGTGCTGCCAGGCCTCGAGATAGACGACGGCAAGCTGCGCGTTGTCGTAGAGCATCTTCTCGAAGTGCGGGACGAGCCACTGCGCGTCGGTGGAGTACCGGTGAAATCCGCCCCCGACCTGGTCGTAGATCCCGCCGGCGGCCATTTTGTCGAGCGTGGTCGTCACCATCGCCGTCGCACCCGCGTCGCGCGTTCGGCGGGCGTATCGCAAGAGCAATGAAAGCCTCGAGGGCTGCGGGAATTTCGGTGCACCACCGAACCCGCCGTCGACCGGATCGAACATCCTACCGAGGTTCTGCGCGGCCACGACGATCACCTTGTCGCTTGGAACGCCGGGCCCCGGCTTGATCGCCGCCGCTTGCTCGACGCGCTGGCTGAGCTCTTGCGCTCGCGCGACGACCTCGGTGGGTTCGTTCTCGTATAGGCTCATCATCTCGCCAAGAATGTCGATAAGCCCGGCGCGGTTGCCGCGGAAGCCTTTGCGTGGCGGGAAGTAGGTGCCGCCGAAGAACGGTTCTTTGTGGGGCGTCATGATGACGGTCATCGGCCATCCACCGCGACCGGTGAGAATGGTGACCGCTTTCATGTAGACGCTGTCGATGTCCGGACGTTCCTCCCGGTCGACCTTGATCGCGATGAAGTGACGATTGAGATAGGCCGCGATCTCCTCATCTTCGAAGGACTCGCGCTCCATCAC
>JABDJF010000252.1 GCA_013002645.1 Myxococcales bacterium | reverse complement strand
TGCTAGACCTCGTGTCGCTCTTGATTCTATTCGCCATCGCCGTGCCATTGTTGGCGATCGATCTCTCCGGCGACCATCGCCTCGCCTGGCTCCTGGGCGCGACAGTGGGTGCGCTTTTCATCATCATCGGGCTAATCACGGAACCTTCCAGGTTTCCTCGGATTGTCGTGTTCTTCTCACGCCCCTTCAGTCCCGCCGTCCAAGCATGGCTCTATCAGAACGCACAGCGATTCGTCGACGGGTTCGGCGCTTTGCGGTCCAGCAGGGCCGTCGTCGAAGGTGTCTTGATTACGTTCTCGATGCGCCTGGTCGCGATGCTTTCGATCCAGTGCTGGCTCTGGGCCTTTGGCGTCGACTTACCACTGTACGCGCCGCTCGTCGTGTTCGTCTTTCTCTCGGTCGGAACGATGGTGCCTTCTTCGCCAGGCTTCATCGGGACGTATCACGTCGCATGTGCGTATGCCTTGGAGCTCATGGGCGTTGAGCCAGCCGTAGCAGCCTCCGTTGCGATCGCAGGGCATTTCATGGCTACCGTTCCATGGACGGTTGTCGGTCTGTTCGTGACTCTTCCGACCATTCGGAGGGTTTGGAGAGGAGCGCCCCGGCACCGCCGTCCATCACGCCGCATAGTGCGGGCGTAGCTGCTGGGGAGAAAGCCTCGGTGACGACGACGGGTTTTTTTGGTAATACCGACGCCCTTGACCCGTTCGGGGTGGTAGCTATGAAGGGCCAGATGTTGGGCGAGCGGCTTGCAAACGATTTTGAAAGGGTGCGCGCGCAAACCGAAGCGCTCGTCGCGCCGCTTTCCGCCGAGGATCAATGCGCTCAGAGCATGCCGGATGCCAGCCCGAGCAAATGGCACCGCGCGCACACGACTTGGTTCTTCGAGACTTTCGTCCTGGGCCCGGCGGGCGTGGAAGGCCTCTCGCCCAAGCCGTACGCCATCTTGTTCAACAGCTACTACAACGCCGTCGGCGAGCAGTATCACCGCCCTTCACGCGGGCTCCTCACCAGGCCAAGCAACGACGAGGTGAAGGCCTACCGCGAACGAGTCGACGCTGCCGTGCTCGATCTTCTTCGTACCGGGATCGATGACGAGCTCGCGAGTCGCGTCGAGGTCGGGCTGCATCACGAGCAGCAACACCAAGAGCTGCTGGTCACCGACATCAAGCATCTCCTTTCTTGCAACCCACTCGATCCGGTTTACGCCCGCGACTCATCCCCGCAGGAGGACGCCGCTTCGGCACCGGCGATGCGTTGGGCCAAGCACGCAGGAGGAATCGCGCGCATCGGCTGTGAGCCGACGTGCTACCGCTTCGACAACGAGGGTCCGGCCCATGACGCCTTGCTGCATCCGTTCGAGATTGGCCAACGCCTCGTCACGAACGGGGAATATCTGGCGTTCATCGAAGACGGGGGCTACGAGCGGCCAGAGCTTTGGCTGAGCGCGGGTTGGGACGCGGCGCAAGACCGAGGCTGGAACGCCCCGCAATACTGGCGCAAAGAGATCGATGGCTGGAGTCAGTTCACGCTGTATGGGCGTCGACCCATCCGCGATGCGGAACCGGTCGTACACGTGAGTTTCTATGAAGCCGATGCGTATGCGCGTTGGTGCGGTGTTCGCCTGCCTACGGAGCAGGAGTGGGAAGTCGCGACCAGCGAGCCGGAGCCGGCGCCTCTGGGGGGGCGCGCAAGTAAGGTACATCCAACGAGCCCGAGCCCATATGGAGCCGCTTGGCAATGGACGAGCTCGAGCTACGCGCCCTATCCGGGCTATCGACCCGCGGATGGGGCGCTCGGGGAGTACAACGGCAAGTTCATGTGCAACCAACAGGTGTTGCGAGGTAGCAGCTGTGCAACGCCCGCGGGTCACGCACGCCGAAGCTATCGAAATTTCTTCCCAGCCGATGCCCGTTGGCAGTTCAGCGGTGTTCGGTTGGCCAGGGATGGTGGTTGAGACGATGATTGCATTTGAAGCGTTGAGCACTGAAGAGCGCGTTCGTGTCGTCGACCTTCATCCAGAGCTCGGCGACTTGCGGCAAGAGTCGATCGACGGATTGCGCCGCTCACAAAAGGCGCTTCCCTGCAAGTACTTCTACGACGCCTTGGGCGCGCGGCTGTTCGAAGCGATCACCGAGCTGCCTGAGTACTACCCAACCCGGACCGAGCTCGGGATCATGAGCCAGGCCGTCGGTGAGATGGCTGACTCGATCGGCGCGCACGCCACGCTGGTCGAATTCGGCTCCGGCGTCGGCCTCAAGACTCAGAAGCTCCTCGACTCCTTGGTCGATCCTAGCGGCTGCGTGCTGATCGACATCAGCCGGGCCGCGCTCGAAGCCTCGGCTCATCAGCTCGCGGGCCGGTACGAGAACATGGAGGTGATTGGGGTCTGCGCGGACTACACCCAAACCCTGCGTCTGCCACGTCCTCACCGCCCGAGCGCTCGAACGGTCGCGTTCTTCCCTGGAAGCACGATCGGCAATTTCACCCATGACGAAGCGGTGCGCTTCCTAGGACGCGTTGCCGAGCTCGTGGGCGAGGGCGGAGGCCTGCTGGTTGGCATCGACCGGAAGAAAGACACCAAGGTCATCGAGGACGCCTACAATGACTCTTTGGGCGTCACCGCCGCATTCAACATGAACATTCTTCGGAGGCTCAACCAAATCGGTGCCGACTTCGATTTGACTCAGTTCAGCCACCACGCTCCCTACCTCGAACGCGAAGGTAGAATCGAAATGCGACTGATCAGCGAAGGTGCTCAAATTGTCCGTATCGGCGACGCTCAGATCGGATTCTCTGCCGGCGAGCACATCGTCACGGAACACTCGCACAAGTACGACCTCGACCAATTCGAGGACATGGCACGGGCTGCGGGCTTCCGACTGACGAGGCATTGGAGCGACGAACGCGACTGGTTCAGCGTCTGTCTGCTCGAGCTCGGCTAGGCTCAGCGGCTGGACAGCTTTGCGGCTAGGTCGAATTGCGCGGAGTAGACAATCGCGCTGTATCGAAAGCTGTCGCTGCCGTCCGTGTAGGTCAGCTCGAAACGAAAGGTTCCGGGTGTCGCCGGTTCGCCCGAAGGCTCCTTGAACTTGGCGAGGTTGTCGATGACGAAGGGCCGATTCTTGCCGGGCCCAATCTCCACCGAGCCCAAGCGGCATTTGACCTCGTGAAACGGCTCGTAGCCCTTCTCCCAGGCGTCTTCCTTCTTGCGCAGCCGATAGAACGGGGTTCCGCAAACGGTCTTGAGCCAGATCGCGCGCTTCGAGTTGTTGTGGACTCTAGCCTTCAGGTCGTCGGAGTGAACGACCACCGACGGCCGCGTCTCGATCAGGAGGTCCCGCGCTTCGGTTAGGACGACGGCCCGGCACCCCCTCTTCGTCCAGCGATGACTCGAAGGACACTCGCAGGGCATGCAGGACTTGCAGCGCTCGTTCGGTGGGCACTGCGGACAGCCCACGTAGGTCCCGCGCGAGCCTTCACAAAGCGCCTGAACGCTTCGGCCCCGGCGAAACAGCTCCGGCGGCTCGCTCGTCAGAACGCAGGCCCCTTTGAAGCATTTTCCAAACGCCGTCTTGCACTCGAAGTCGCAGGTTTCGAGTTCGCCTTGGCCGCGGCACTCGGCGAGCTGCTTCTGGTAATCGACCAGGTACTTCTCGTTGACCGCGACGCCGCATCGGCAACCCCGAGACGTACAGCTGGTTTCGACGACCCCGCAGGTATCGCTGTCTTCACAGGCCCGATGGGCAGCTGCGACCTCGATACGCTCGATGCGAGGCTGCGCGTCCTCGCAGCCCCCGAGCAAGACGCAGACCATCGCGACCCCGCACAGCAAACCCCGCTTCCCCATGAGATGGGTCCTACCGAAGGTCGCGCCTCCTGGCAAGAACAGTGCCGTCGGCTTCGCCGATCAGCGAGCTTGGAGC
>JABDJF010000221.1 GCA_013002645.1 Myxococcales bacterium | reverse complement strand
CCCGTCAGCGGACCGCTCCCGCAGCCGAGACCAAGGCCCTCGAACGCCATGCTCCAGAGCACGGCCTTCTGGAACGCGATCGGCTCGTAGTACCAGGCGCTGAAGTTGCCGAGGTCACCGAGGCCGGGCGTGAAGCTGCAGAAAACGCTCCAGAGCCAGACGTAGAGACCAATTTTGAGGATGTAGACGATGTAAATCGGCGACGGGGTGCCGTAGCCCTGCAGGGCCCAGGATTGGCAGACCATTCTGACCCGTTCGGGAAACGGTTTCTGTTGCCATTCCCCGATGTCGTAGGGAGGCGCGATGGGTTTCAAGAGAGGCACGAGCGGCATGCTATCGAGCGGAGCGTCCGCTGTCACCGTCATCGGGCGGAGACGAGCGCCAAGACTGCCCGACTGGTGCTTTGGGAGATTTGCCACTATCGACGGGGATATGCGAAGTTGCGGCGGAGCGAGGGTGCAATGAGTAAGAGCGAAGAGCAGGAGTCCATGGACGAGAGCGTGCTGTCCGACCCAGGGCGGGACTCGAAGGCTCACAAAAGGCCAAAGATCAAAAAGGCCCAGTACAACAAAGTCATGGCCGACTTCCAGGTGGAGCTGGTGAAGCTCCAGAAGTGGATTCAAACCGAAGGCCTCAAGGTCGTCGTGATTTTCGAAGGTCGTGACGCGGCGGGGAAGGGTGGCGCGATCAAGCGCATCACCCAAAACCTCAATCCACGTGTTTGTCGAGTCGAGGCGCTCGCAAAGCCCACCGAGCGCGAACGAACGCAGTGGTACTTTCAGCGCTACGTCGAATATCTCCCCGGCGCGGGCGAAATGGTCTGCTTCGATCGAAGTTGGTACAACCGCGCCGGCGTCGAAAAGGTCATGGGCTACTGCACCGAAGAGGAGTATCGCGAGTTTCTTCGTTCGTGCCCTCAGTTCGAGCGCATGCTGGTTCGCTCCGGGATCATCCTGATCAAGTACTGGTTCTCCGTCAGCGACGAAGAGCAGGAGCGCCGCTTTCAAAAGCGCATCGAAGATCCCATTCGACAGTGGAAGATCAGCGATGTCGACCTGCAGTCGCGCAAATACTGGGTCGACTACTCGAGGGCCAAGGACGAGATGTTCGCGCACACCGACATCAAGCAGGCGCCCTGGTACGTCGTGCAGGGTGACGACAAGCGCCGCGCCCGCCTCAATGTCATTTCACACTTCCTGAGCCTGATCCCCTACCAAGAGGTGGACCAGCCCGACCTCAGGCTTCCCGATCGACAGAGCAAGCAAAAATACGTCCGCCCACCCCTCGACGACCAGAACTTCGTCCCCGAGCTTTACTGAAACCGGTCCACGCTCCGGAGCGGTTTTGCGGGCAAAGTCGTCACCGATTGCGATCTCGCGTTCCCGGCCCCAGAGTCCTGGGGTTCGGCGAGATGCCCGGCCTGCTTCATGACTTTCCCTTCCCGTCACTCCCGTGATTCCCGGCGATTTGCCGTCGTCGCCCTCAGTCTGCTCCTCGTGCTCGCGACGGGCTGTACGGGGCTTCTGCAAAACCTCGGCGCTCGCTGGGTGACACGCCAGATCGCCGTGGAGTTCAATTTCGACGAAGCGCAAACCGCGGCGACGCGCGCATCGGTCGACAAGCTCATGGCTGCCGCGCCGGTCGTGCTTGGAACGAAGATCGACATGCTGGTCGCCACGGTCGACGTGGCGATCGCCAAGGGGCTCACCGAGCCGAAGCTTCTCGGGATGGAGCGCCAGGTCGACGGCCTGATCGACACCGTCGCGGGCGCTATCATCGACGAAGCCGCGCCGATCATGGCCACCCTTCGAGACGATCAGATCGATTTCGTCGAGAAGCGGATCGAGAAGCGGCTCGAAGAGGCGCGAGAAGAGCTGGCCGAGCCCGTCGAAGACCGCGTCCGGGAGCGCCAGGACCAGTTCGTCGACGCGGTGGAGGATTGGGCGGGGAGCCTCACGGACGGGCAACGAGTGGCGCTTCGCAAGTACGTGGCCAACTTGCCCGACGAAGGGTCAGCCCGACTGGGGGCCGACGAACGGCGGGTCGCTCGGTTCACCATGCTGGCTCGAAGCCACCCCGATGCGGCGACGATCCGTGATGCGATGTGGGAAGAATGGAAGAGCCGCGAGGACTGGGGCCCGGATGCCCGGCCGCCTTCCGCGCGAAGAGCCGAGGGACGCCAAGCCCTCCTCTTCGTCTACGGCCTGCTCGATGCCGGCCAGCGGGACCATGCCAGCAAACACCTGCACGAGCTCCACGACAAAGTGAAGTCGTTTTTCGGCGCCGCGGGCTCGTAATCAGGGAGCTCTAGAAGAGCCATCCCAGGAACATCTTGAAGACATGGGCATTGGTGCGAAACGTCGCGCTCGTATAGCTGTTCATGTTGATCGTGTAGCTGAAGTCGAAATTCAGCGGCCCGAGGTCGAACTGGGTGCCGACGCGGGCTCCTGCGACGTAAATCGCAAGCGGATACCCAGGAACGTCCTTGGGCTTGAACTTGAGGGCCTTCCGGTTTCCATTGAAATCGACGAAGCCTCGAAGGTTGAACGTGTTGACCAGGCCGCCGTAAAAGAAAATCTTGAAATACGGGTTCTTGTAGGGGACGTAGCCAGCCGTCAAAGGAATCTCCAACTGGTTCATCCTGGCTTGCTGATTGAGGATCTCGTCCGGGAGCGGGTCACCCCCCGCTTCTGCAATCAACTGGAGCTCTTCCCCCACGGTGAAATAGAAGCGGCTGAAACCGATGGCCAATTCGGTGAAGACCTTGTTGTCGAACGTAACGCGTGCGCCCAGCTGCATGCCCCAGTTGAAAAAGGTGCTTGCGGTGCGGCCGCCG
>JABDJF010000213.1 GCA_013002645.1 Myxococcales bacterium | reverse complement strand
TCACCGAGTCGCATCTCGCTCACCGACATCTCGACGGGAAACTCCGTTCCATCCTTTCGAACGGCTACCGCTTCCTGCGTAGCCGCGATCATCTTGGCGTCTGGATCGTGGGGATAATGTCGCAGATACTGCTCGAGCCTGTCTCGATGCCGGGGCGGCATCAAGATGCCGACCTGCTGGCCCACGAGCTCGGAAGGATCGTAGCCAAGGAGTCGCTGGACCACGGCGTTCACGTCCTCGATGACGCCGGCTTCGTCAATCGTGATGATCGCATCGACGGCGGTTTCAAAGAGTGTCCTCAAGCGCTGTTCGTAATCTCTCGTGAGCAGGAGCTGCCTCCGAAGCTCGAGTTGGTCTGCAACCTGCCGCCCAAGGATGCTCAACGTGTCGAGCTGATCAGCGCTGACCTGACGCGCCTCGTGGTCGATCGCACAGAGCGTCCCCAAGACATGACCATCGGGCGTCCTTAGCGGGACTCCGGCATAGAAGCGGACCCTGGGGTCCCCTGTGACCAACGGGTTGTCGTGGAAGCGATTGTCCGCGAACGCATCGGGAACCACGAGCAGCTCTTGCTCAGCTACCACATGGCCGCAAAAGGAGATGTCTCGTGGTGTCTCCGGGGCGTCGAGGCCGTACCGAGACTTGAACCACTGACGGTCAGCGTCGACCAAAGACACGAGCGCGATTGGAACATCTAAGATGCGAGCCACGAGTGTGGTGAGATCATCGAACGAGCTCTCGGGTGGCGTGTCCATCACGCGATAGCTCTCGAGAGCCCTCAACCGAGCGGCTTCGTTTTCTGGAATTCGCGGCGCCTTCATCGCGCGGACTCCACCCCGGCGCATCTCTTCACTGCGTCATCCTCCACGTGTCCCCAACGTCTCCAAACAGTGTAGCGAGGGAGCAAACACGGTGCGACAGAGGCACAGACGATCAGCATCTCACTTGCACCTACAGTGACTCTGTGGCGCCAGCATTGTGACGTTCGCAGATATCGATAGAATGCGGGCCATGCGGAGGTTCCCTCTAGGTATGCTCTTGCTGGGCTTGTCTATCGCGGCTTTCGAAAGCGTCGCTTGGGCGGACGAGCCGATTATTACCGAGGCGCCAGCGAGCCCGGACCGGTTGGGGTACGTGCCTCGACCTTCCGCGAGCTACGACGAATTCAGGCAACGTGAGCTTCACGAAAGCTCGCGACGTTCACGCAATGCGCTCATCGGACTGTCGGCGTCGACGGTCGTGGGGGCCGCTTTGTTTTTTCCGGGATTGATCCGCCAGTGCTACTTGGTTCAGGTTGGCGCATCGACGTCCAGTGAAGAGATCCGCTGCAGCTCCGCCGGAAAGGGGCTCGTGGGCGTCGGTTGGCCGCTGTTCTTTGGGGGAGCAACGGGCGTGCTGATCAGCGGCATCATGTTCGGTGTCCGCAAAGGCAAGCTACGCCGCCTCGAGGATCGCATGGCCTACGAGAAATCGCGTGCCGTCCGCTGGGACCCACGCACCTCGCGCTTCGTTTTCTAGGCGGCCCCCGGCCGTGTTCGAGGTCAGCCCGCGAGGGCGCTCTCGATGACCTGACCGCCGGTGATCGCCTCGTCGAGTCGCGTTCGCGAAACACCGAGCGCGGCGCCAAGGGTCTTGGCCATCGACTCGAAGGTCTCTTCGTGCGGGATGTCGCCGGACGCAGAGGCGCGGCCTGTACCTGAATCGATGGCCTGGGCCTGGTAGTCCCTGCCGGTCGGCTCGATGCCGCCAATGACGCCGCCTCGGAGCCCTTCGCCGATGAGCACCGCGCAATGGTGCCGGCCGTTGTGGTCCCGCCCCGCACGGCCCTTTCGCGCGAGATCGCGGCCAAATACGTTCAGCGTACCAACGATCACATCGCTTCGAAGCACGCCCTCTGCGCGCATCCCATCGACGGATTCGACCAGATTCCGAAGATGCCCAACGCCCTCGACGGTCTCTTCGGTCTCTCTGACGAATTCACGGTCGTTGTGGTTGTCGCCTCCGAAGTCGATTCGAAGCGTGATTACGGGCGAGACATTCATCGCCGCGAGGACCGATGCCGCCAAGACCTGATCGGCTTCTCTGTTGCCATCGATGTTGGCAAGTCGCCCGACTAGATCGAGTGAAAGCGAGCGCGCTTCATCGCGGGTCACGGCGAACCGATCGAGCATGCGACGCTGGTTCTCGGTGCCGTGCTCCTGGTAGAGCGCGTACATCTCGTCGACCGCCTGATCGCGGAGCGGACGCAGGTCCCCGAGCGCATTGTCCTCCTGGGCAAGCGCGGTTCTAAGCGCAATTGGAGAGACGTTGGCGAGCGACCGGCCCTTGAAGGTGAGAATCTCGTTGCCACCGCGTGCCCCTACGCTGATCGGTTCGCGCTGCACCGTCTGGAGCGACCCTGAAAGCGCATCGGAATAGACACTCACCAGCATCTCGTTGCGTTCGACGCTCCCCATCAGGCGCATCACCTTCGGGTGGTTGGGATGAGAGTTGGTATAGGTGCCGTGGTGGAAGAACACCGTCTTTTGCAGAATGCTCGACGGGAGCTCGGCCCAAGGTTTCGCGGCCGTCAGCTGCTGCCCACCGATCGTCATCGCCATCGGCGCCATCAGAGCGTCGTTCGAATGCTCGACGGCCGAGTCTTCGTAGGTGCCCGGTACGTTCGCGTTGATCGGGTCGCCGGCGGAAGACGTCGAGAGAATCAAAATGCGCGTGGCGGCTGCGTCCTGCGCTCGGGCCGCGAGCGGCCTTGCGAGAATGGACATCGGAATCCCGGTAGCGAGGGATTTGAGGCCAAGCCCGCCCGCGCCGAACAGCGCCGTGTAGAGCATTTTGCGTCGGTGGAGCTTCATGTTCGTTTCCTCAAAGGCCCATGCCCAGCACGCTCGGAGCGGTGCAAGCGACGATGAAAGTGGAGCGGAGCGCGTTGGTGGTGTTGGTTTCGGCCTCCGCCAGCTCGTAGTGCCTGCTCAGGATGTCGAGCGCGCCCGCGTGGCGAGGGTCGGACTCGGGCAAGCCGGCAAGGTCGACGACGAACGCTTGGATGGCGCCCTCGGGGTCGCTCGGCGGAAACTGCCCGTCATTGTTGACGACCAATTCACCGAAGCGCTCGCACATGGCCTCGCCAGCTGCGCGGATGAAGAGGTTCGGGTCGGCGATGACGACAGGAATCTCGCCCCCACGGCCATAGCCGTCGTCCGGAACGACCTCGGCCAGCTGTCGAGTTACGCCGCGTGCGCCCCGTCGCTCGGACTGATAATAGGTGTCGGTGCCGCAGGCGTCCGAAATGCCGAGCCGGTTGGACACGGTGCTACAGAAATGCCGGATGCGCGAAACCGACGGTATGTCGCCGCCGGCAGCTTCGACACAGCTCCGAGCCGAGATCAGCGGCGAAGAGAAGAGCTCGACGAGCATCGACCGAAAGCTCATCCCACTTTGCTCGAACGCAGTGACGATATTCTGGAACTCCGCGGAGCCTTCGGGACAGGCGGAGCTGGTCGCGAAGTAACAGGCCTTCTGCACCCAAGTTGGCGCAAAGCGCGGGTGAGTGGACAGCGTGCCGGCAAGCTCGCCGACGCCATCGCCGGGCGCGCCCTCGACCGAAACGCCCTGGAAGGCAAACGAAGGTCGGAGTGCCTGCACCGAGTCGTCCTGCTGAGCATGATAGAAATACGTGTAGGAGTTGCGGAAGTACTGCCGCATGGGGTCGAGGTTGACGTGACAGCCCCAACACGCCGTGGTCGGATCGGCGTGCGAGTCGTCGAGCGCGTCGTCGAAGGCCGGAATGAGGGTCGTTTCGCTGTCGAAGCTCTTGCCGAGCGCAACGATCAAAGTCTGGTTAATGGTGACGCGCGCCTGGTTCGCGTCGTTCGTCGGCCAGGTCGCGAAGAACGCGGGCGTGGTCATGAAGCCGACGCGTGGGACGCGTAGCACCAGCTCGTTTGAAGCGCGCATGGCATCGACTTCCCAAAACATCGCCGGCTCCTCGCCGGCGCCCGGCGTCCGAAACGTGACGGGGCGCCAATCGAAAAGCGCGTCCTCGCCGATGAGCGGAGTCGTGCGGTAGTTGTCCTGCATGCATCCATCGTTGTCGGTGTAGTAACCGAACAGGACAGCAAACGCAGCCCTGACCAAATCGCCGTTGGTTTTGACGGCCTCTCCACCGCATCCTCCGGGAAGGCCTTCCGCGGGGATGGTGAATCGCATCCAGTTCGGAGAGCTCGGGTTCAAGGTCTGCGAGAGTGGGATGTTTTCGGTGGTGTACACCAGCTGCTCGATCATCGAGCGCGAGCGGTTGTAGCTGCGATCCTCGTCGTCATCGATCGCACGGTCGTCGCTGAGCGCAAGGCCCACCATCTGAGCGGTCGTGAGGTAGACGGTACGAGTCGTCAGTACGTCGGTGAACGGCCGGTCCGCACGCACGATGTCGACGACGCTCCGCGCAAAGCTCTCCTCGAACGTTCGAATGTACGTGTCGTCGACCGAGGTTCCGTCGCTCAGCCGCCCCATCTGGAAGTTGTTGTATCCCCAGAGGTCGACCAGTGCTTGTTCCTCGTAGCCGTCCTGCTGGAACCCCGTCTCGAAGAATCGCTGCAGCTTCTGGTCGGCCTGCGGCATGTCGAGCCAGCCTTCGATCTGCGAGCGGAGCACGTCCGGGTTCGCCGTCAGCGCGTCTAGCTCTTCGCCGGTCAGGCCGAGCCCGGTCAGCAGGGTCTTGACCTTTGCGGCGTAAACGAAGGGCGCTGCCGGCTCGAACGAATCGCAGCTCGAGAGCGCTGGCCGCGTCGTGTCGACGGGGAAGTCCGGATCTCCGGGATTGGAAGGGTTGTTGCCGCGGCTCGCTTCTGAGCGCCCGATGGCGCCCTCGCACCCCGTGATTCCGAAGGCGAAAAGCGACACGACTAGGAAAAGCGTCCGATATCCCATTGCTGCAAACTCCAGGCTGACAATGGAACAGATTAGCAGTGAATTCGAAAAAGTCACCCTTATGTGTTATTCCTGTGCGCTGGCTTTCTAATTCCGGCTTCGGGCTCTAAAAAGTGGGCTGCCCAGGAGGTACCCATGGCGAACATCGAGTCGGTCAAAGGCCGAGTCTCTCCCGAAGAATGGCAGGCCCGCGTCGACCTGGCCGCTGCATACCGGCTGGTCGCCATGTATGGCTGGGACGACATCGTCTTCACGCACATCACGGCCAAGGTGGCCGGAAGCGAGTCCGGCCAAGAGGAGTTCCTCATCAATCCCTACGGACAAATGTTCGAGGAGATTTCCGCTTCGTCTCTCGTCAAAATCAACATACGGGGTGAGAAGGTGATGGACTCACCCTTCCCCATCAATCCGGCCGGGTTCTTGATTCACAGCTGCGTTCACGAGGCGCGCGAGGACGCCAAGTGCGTCATGCACACGCACTCGATCAATGGCGTTGCCGTCTCGTGTCAAAAAGATGGGGTGCTTCCGATCTCGCAGCAGTCCCTCTACGTGTTGGCGGCCTTGGGCTACCACGACTACGAAGGCGTCGCGCTCAACGACGCCGAACGGCCAAGGCTGGCCGCCGACCTCAGCGACAATATCTTCCTGATGCTTCGCAACCACGGGCTGCTGACGGTTGCCTCTTCGGTCGCGGACGCTTTCCTGGCGATGTACATTTTCGAAGCAGCGTGCATGGTCCAAGTTCGCGCGCTCGCCGGTCAAAGGGAGCTGATCCCGATCCCCGATCAAATCCTGGCGGGCGCCAAGCAGATGAAAGAGCAGGTCACCCACGGGCTTGGTGGCATGCTCGCCTGGCCGGGCCTCCTCCGAAAGCTCGACCGACACATGCCGGGCTACGACCATTGAGTGGGGACCGGCGGCTTCTCCGCGACGATTCTCCAGTTCAGATCGGCGATTTTGGCCTTTTCGGCATCGGTCCAGGCCTGGC
>JABDJF010000207.1 GCA_013002645.1 Myxococcales bacterium | reverse complement strand
GTGTCAGCTTGCGGCCGATGGTACACACTCCTCAAAAGAATCTGCATGTCCGCTGTGAAGACTGCGGGTACACGAGCCAGTACTCGTGGAGCTCGGCGGTTGAGGTGTGGGCTGTGGAGTAGGCTCTCCTAACCTCACGGATTGCCGAATTTGCCTCTCAGAGGTCGGCGTTGATGGCGATTCACGACCTTCTGCGAGGCTTCTTCTTCTTCGAGCTTCCCCAGCTAGCGTCTTCGATCTGCGGCTCCGCCGATTCTAGGAGCTTGGTCTCGCGCTCCTCAAGGAACTTGTCGACGGCGCCACTGTCGATGTAGAACGTACGGCCCTTGCCAGCGTAGACCTCCTTCATGAACTCGAAGATCTCCGCGTCAGGAATGTCGAGCTCTTGCATGTGTGGGACCCGGCAGTCGCGCGGAAACTGACCTTGTCTAGCAATCGCACCCAGGCCCTGGGGCGCGAGAACTAAATTCTTGGCGTGTTTGAACACCTGGTCAGCGAGAGCTTCGTACGATCTTGCGCCCTCCTGGATCCGCTGTCGATAGAACGTAACCCATGCTTCTTGCTCGGACTCCGACCAGCTGTGATTGCTTGTGAAGCTGTGGCCCGAAGATCTAGACCAGCTCGAAGACTCGCTGTGACTTGTTCCCTCTAACCGCGACTGAGATTCGCTGTCGCCTGTCAACTCACTTTCCACTTCGCGGCCTTCCTCGTCGCGAGTAACGCCTTTGCTTGAGCTGTGCCCGGCTGCGGACGTCTCGGTGGCTGCGTTGGTTTCCTGGCTGCTACCGCCGGCCGTTGACGTCTCGGTCTCGGTGTCCGACGTGCCACCTCCTGCGCTTCGACCACGCATGGTTACCTTTGTCGGAATTGGATCCCAGGTCACGGTTCGTACAACATGCTTGATCCGGTCGGGATCAAGCCCCGCTAGGTACATCGCGCGCGCGATGACCTCAGCTTCGTCAATGTAGAGGCCACGGAATACCGCTTTGTTCGGAATAGAGAGAATCGTGTAGAGAAGCTCCTTGTCTTCGTCGGGGCCAACGAGCTGCGATAGGTTCTGGTGGCTGAACACACACCACAGGCCGAACTTCCGCGCACCTGTGATCACGCGCGAGACGTCGCCGGATACGTAATCGCCGAATTCGTCGCAAATCAGTACGAAGGGACGTGCCTGGTCTGGCACGCGGTTGACCCATGCTTGGTTGAATTCCTGGAACAGAAGCGCCGACATGAGGTTTTGGCCGTCCTGGGACACGTTGGTTCCGGGCGGTGCCGATAGATCAAAGAGGGCGATGCCGCCTTCGTCCATGACCGTTCGCACGTCGAGGCTTTCTTGCGGAGCGGCCAGGATCCGCCGAAATTCCTGGGGGCGAATTAGCCTGTTGAGCCGGTTCAGGGGCCCTACCGTTGCGGCCTCGAACGCCTGCCTGGTCTTCTGATCGAAGTCTTCCCAAAAGATGCGCGCCGAGCGCGTCGGTCCGCGCGACGGGATCCGATCGAGAAGTGCCCGGAGCACCGCGCGATTCTCGGCCGCTCGATACAAGAAGTACTCCATGTCCGGGATAGCGCCTTCGGTGTAGGCCAGGGCCTCGCACATGTTGGTCATCACGTTGCTGATGGTCGGAAGATCTGAGCTCGACCGTGCCCCGCACGCCTTGATGATCGCCTCCGTGATCGAGCTGGCGACGTAGTAGGCGTTTTCCTCGTTCGCTCGCGCGAGCGGGTTGAACCCAAGCACCTTGCTGCTCTGCTGAAGGTCCAGATAGACAACTTCGCCGGCGAGCTCACGGTATTGCGTAGCGACCAGGTCGCGCACGTATCGGCTGAGCGTTCCGTGCGGATCGATAATCCCAAATCCGTTGCCGGTCTTCTGTTTGTGGAGCAGGAGCTGGTTGCAAAACGCCCGCAGGAAATTTGATTTACCGCTGCCTGGCCCACCCAACACATGGAGCCCGTTCTGCAGGTCTTGGTATCGGAGGTATACCGGTTGCTTCGTGGATACTTCTGGACCAACGATGAGGCCGTCTTCAGGGACCGCAAACGGATCAACAACCGGCCGGCTGTACACGCGCTCATACGTTTTGCGGGCCGCGTCTCGTGAAGAGATTTTCTTTCGACCACGGGGCTTGAACGTCATGCCCGGCCCACCTCGCCGCCTTGCTCGCGCATCCTTCGTAACAGTTGAAGCTGGGTCTCAGTCTCGTGGATCATTTCCTCGATCGCGGACTGACTCTCGTATCCCGCTTTGAAGCGTTCTTCAGGCGTATCCTTGAAGCGGGCCCAGTTGTAGATGTACTGGCGTTTGCCCCAGATCATCTCGAAGCTGGAGCTTTGAGCACCGGCTGGGCTCCATTCTCTGAGCGCCACGTCGAAGTCCTCGTCAGCGCGCATGTCCTCGTACTCCTCGAACTCCTTGGGCCACTCCTCGATGATCTCTCGGAATCTGCGCCGAGCCCAGTCCTTCCACTGGAGAGGCATCATGTCCTCAAGGGCCCGGAATCGTTCCTGCCTGGCTGCGAATTTTCGCATCCTGACAACGAGTGGTTTTCGATTGATCGTTCGTTCATTGAGTTCCATGCTGATCCAGGACTTGAGAATGCCGTTGTAGATGGCAACCATGGCCGCAACGGCAAACGGCACCACAATCCCGAGGAGCATGAGTGCGCCACTGAGGGAATCTTTCAGCCACGATGGCGTTGAGTCGTTTGCCGCGCCGAACGTGAAGAGCACCGCAAGAACGCCAACGCCAAGGGAGATGAGAGCAACCCGACTGATCCCCTCGATCCGTTCGAGCCACTGCCGCCGACGTTCGTGGTCGGCCTCAATGTCTTTAAGGGCCCGTTCCATCGTGCCTCGATGATCGGATGACGCCCCGCCGTATTCCTCACGCATGGCTTCCCCCTATTGACGTAATCCCTTGAACATGCTTCAGTTACGCAACTGTTCCTTCCCCTGCACCTTCCTCGCCGGCGCGAGCGAGTTGGTCTCATTGTAGGCCGATTCTCTTGCGCCTTGGTAGCGCGAGGAAGGAGCCCCCGAATGCCAGTTCACGGCGAAACCCAGGAGATGAATTGTCAACGCTGTCCGTCGCTGACGGTCCATGCGTTCATCAAGAACGAGACCGACTACGGCTTCTGCAAGCGAGTCGTCAAAGGCTGGAAGTGCACCCGATGTGGACGCTTCCTAAAAGTACTGGACCAGCGCGAGCGCCGATCACCGCCGACGCTAGACCCTCTACCGCCGCGCGGGACGGAACGCGAACCCGAACGGCCAGCACGGCCCACGCTTGTCCATAGCCGCCGACGTGCCGTCGGCGGATAACGTCTCGGCTTCCAGCGCCCTCGTTCTTGAGGGCGCTGCTTTTTTTCTGGCCGCGCGGGGGGTGGCCGGCCGCGCGGTTCCGCTCTTTGGGGGTATGAAACCAGCAGCCAATACAAAAACCCCCGGCCAACGGCTGGGGGTTTTTTCAAGCGACCAGCTACAAGCGAGAACGCGACAGCTTCAAGCGCTGTTCCTTCGGCAAGGCAAAGGAATCTTCGATCAGCCGGAGGTGGGTAGCGATCTCTCCGGCGTCGCCGGCGAGCTGCCCCACGTCCTTCTTGACGACGCCCAGGTCGTCCCTGATTTCCTGCAGCTGCGGATTGATCGCGCTGTCGATGAACTCGCAGACTTCCGTGGTCTGCTTCGCCAGCCGATCGTCGAGCATTGCTCCTAGGCGGTCGTCGAGTAGATCACCGATCGCCTTCAAGTCGTGTTTGTCTAATGCCATTAGTTTGAGGTTACCAAGTAAGCTGAAACGGTCAAGAGAGCACCCCGCTAACGCGAGGTGCTCTGTTGCGGCTTTAGGCAGAGCGACGTCTGCCTTTTGCGAGACCATTCTTGAAGGACTCGAGCGCGGCATCGCGCACGAAGACGTAGATCTTCTCGCGCTCCGCGTCGACGATCTGATGAAACTCGGCATCGACCCGAGCTTTCAGTTCCTTCTGGTAGGACGGTTTGTCTTCAGACATAGGAATCGTTTGTTAACGCTTTGATTAAGATTCCGAGACGTTCGACCTTTGTCGCCTCGGGCGTAAACGACAAAAGACTCGCCGCACGCGCCAAGGTCAAGGCGGGGTACCCCTCCGGGGCTGGCCCGAAGGGCCGGGCCTTGACGGCGGCGACCGGCGAGTAGACTGGAGAGACCCGGGGCGGAAAAACGCACTCCCCTGCCGTCCGACTCGGCTGCTGGTTCCTGGGGGGATTCTTAAAAAAACGGGTACCCGTCAGGGGTCCCATCGTATTGGCCAGGTCGAGATCGTCGATCCTGGGCCATCCTACGCGCCGCGTTTTTGCTGTTCGCTGCTTTCAGTGCCCAGCTGCCCGGGTTTCGGGCTTCTTGAGCCGTTGCGGCGCTCCCTTCCACTCGCCGGTTCGGCACCGGCGACGGATCTCCTTCTCGATCTCCTGACCGTGGTCCGCCATGTAGCTGTGCGCCAGGTCGGTGCGGTACTGCCTGTGGCAATTGCTGCAGGCGAACTCGCCGTTGTGCGGCTGGCCGAGCTCGTTCTTGCACGACGGGCAAAGCGCGGTGATCGCGTCCGGCCCTGTGAACGACCAGCGCCAGACCCACTCGACCCCGAACATGCTGTCAGCAAAGTACGCTTCGGTCGGATCAGCTGGCGGTGGAAGCCTGAGTCCGGAGGGCTCCGGCTGCCCTCGCGAGAGCAGCCACAGGACAACAACGCCAGCACCGACGACGGCAAGAATCAACCAGACAGGCACACCGAACGTGAGCCCGCCGACAACCGCACCCCAAACAGCCGCGGCAGCTTTCGTC
>JABDJF010000205.1 GCA_013002645.1 Myxococcales bacterium | reverse complement strand
GCACCGAGTGGGATGGCGTCACCTCCGATCCCTTCATGATGCTGATTCCATCGGCTGCCCAGTTCATCCGGACGTACACCTTCGCAACACCCGGGTCGGGCTTCCCCGAGAACTACTCCAACATCGTTGCCCTGACTTCGGACGTGGCAGCCGGCCGCGTGCTGCTAGACGGAGCGCCAATCCCCGCGGCTTCGTTCACGGTGCTGGCCGGCACCGTATACTCGACCGCCCAAATCCCGATCTCGGTCGGCTCACACACCCTGCTCGCACCCAACCCGGTGGGTCTCTATGTCTATGGCTACGCAGCGTTCGATTCCTACGGCTACCCGGGCGGCTTCTCGACCGGAAACGGACTCCTGCCCTGAGGCGGGGCCAAAAGATCATCGCTTCGGATCCGAGCGCGCCGCGCCCCCCGCCCATCCCGACGTCCATCGACGTGCTCTATCGCGATGACGCCGTGGTCGTCGTCGACAAACCTTCCGGCCTCTCCGTTCATCGCGGCGACGACCAGGGCTCGACCTTCGCGCTCAATCTTACGCGCAATGCCATCGGTCAGTGGGTCTACCCGGTGCATCGTCTGGATCGCGCCACCAGTGGCGTGCTCGTGTTTGCCCTATCGTCGGATCATGCTCGCACGCTCCACGAATCATTCAGCACGCGCAATGTGCACAAGACCTACTTGGCGTTGGTTCGCGGCACGCCTCCACCAAACGGGGTCGTCGACAGCCCGATGGCCAAACGCGAGGGCGGCCCGGATGTGGAATCATCGACCGAGTACCAAACGCTCTTCGTTTCCGACCGCCGGCTCTCGCTCGTCGAGGCGCGACCGCGGACCGGACGTCGCCATCAGATTCGCCGCCACCTTAGACGGATCGACCATCCCATCGCCGGCGATGTCAAATACGGTAACGGGCCGGATAACCGCCGCTACCGCGCCGAGCTGGGGCTCTACCGGCTCGCGCTCCACGCGCAGCGGCTGTCGTTCACGCACCCGGCGACCGGACACTGGGTCACGTTCGAAAGCGTCGCGCCCGAGGATTTTGCAGGGCCACTGCGCCGCATCGGTGTGCCTGCGGCACTGCTCGGGGCTTGATTTGGCGGCCATGGCTAGAGCCGGCTTGCAGCTTTGCTCAACATTTGCTTCATAAGCGGCCATGCCCGACTTCGACACCGCTGACTTCCACAACGTGCTGCTCGCCGGCCCGCGCTCGAGCGGAAAGACCTCCCTCGCCGAAGCCCTCCTGTTTCGTGCTGGCGAAATCAGTCGTCAGGGGAATGTCGACGCCGGCACTGCGACCAGTGACTTCGAGCAAGAGGAGCAAGCGCACCACTACTCCGTATATTCGACGCTCCTGCATGCAAGCCATCAAGGGAAGCGCATCAACATCCTCGACCTTCCTGGTGCGCCTGATTTCATAGGGCAAGCGATTGCCTGCCTTCCGGCCGCGGAGACGATGGTGCTGGTGATGGACCCAGAGCGCGGAATCGACAGCATGTCCCGGCGTCTGATGAAGCTCGCCCGAAACCTCGACCTGCCGGTTGCGATCGTGGTCAGCCACATCGGAGAAGGAACCGCACCGCTCGCTTCGTTCCTCAGCGAGCTCAAAGAAGCCTTTGGCCGAGGTTGCCTTCCGATCAACTTGCCCGCGGACAGGGGCATGGCCGTCATCGATTGCCTGTTGAACGGGGAGGGCGACAGCGACCTCGGCCCAATTGCCGGCTTTCACACGGAGCTGCTCGATCAGATCGTCGAGATCGACGACGCGCTGATGGAACGATACCTCGAGGGGGAAGAGCCAAACTACGCTGCGCTGCACGAGCCGTTCGAGCGCGCAATGGATCAAGCGCATGTGACCCCCGTCTGTTTTACCGATGCCCTCAGCGGCGCAGGGGTCGAGTCGCTACTCGACATCATCGTGCGACATTTTCCGAGCCCCCCTGAAGGGAACCCCCGCCCGTTCTTCATTGGCGAAGGGGAAGACGAAACCCCGTTCGTGTATGCGGATGACGCGAGCAAGACGCTTCTCGCCCGCGTGTTCCATGTCGCGACGGACCCCTACCTTGGCAAACTGTGCCTCTGTCGGGTTTACCAGGGCACGATGAAAGCGGGCGACCAGCTCTTCATCGGCGACGGGAAGAAGCCCATCCGGCTTGGCCATCTCTTCAAGCTTCAGGGCAAGCAGCGCGAGCCCGTGACCGCGATTGCTGCCGGTGATCTGGGAGCCATTGCGAAGATCGAGGAGCTACACCTGGGCGATGTCCTGCACGACGATCATGCCCTCGATCACGTTCATCACAAGGCACTGCCGTACCCCACCCCGTTGCACGGCCTCGCCGTCGTGCCCAAGACGCGCGGCGACGAAGACAAGATCACCGAGGTCCTCGCCCGGATCCGCGAGGAAGACCCCACCTTCGAGGCGCATTTCGAGTCCGAAACGCACGAGCTCGTCATCCATGGTTTAGGCGAGATGCATTTGAGCCTCGTGATCGAGCGCATCAAGAACCAGGGCGTCGACGTGGAAACCAAGCCGCCAAAAATCGCGTATCACGAGACGATCATGGGGCAGGCAGAGGGTCACTACCGGCACAAGAAGCAAAGCGGAGGCGCCGGGCAGTTCGGCGAAGTCAAGCTTCGTGTCGAACCGCTCGAACGAGGTGCTGGTTTCGAGTTCGTCGACAAGATCGTCGGCGGCGTGATCCCAAAGGGCTTCATGCCGGCCATCGAGAAGGGCGTTCGCGACATCATGCGGCAGGGCGTAGTCGCGGGCTATCCGATCGAAGATGTCCGCGTGACCGTCTTCGATGGCAAGACCCATTCGGTCGACAGCAAGGAAATCGCGTTTCGGACCGCGGGCAAGTTCGCTTTCAAAGACGCATTCCTCAAGGCCCGTCCACAAATCCTCGAGCCGATCGTCAACATCGAGGTGACGACGCCGGGCAACACCGTCGGGTCGATCACCGGGGATCTCTCGAGTCGCCGCGGCAGAGTATTCGGAACCGACATGATGAGCAGCGGCGCGGCCGTCGTGAAGGCGTCGGTTCCTCTCGCCGACATGATGGACTACGAGCCCACCCTCAAGAGCATGACCAAGGGCCGCGGAAGCTTCACCATGGAGCTCAGCCACTACGACGCCGTCCCCGAACGGATCGCCAAAGACCTCGCCGCAAAGCATGCCGCCCACTAGGTATCGGCGACGCCGAGCTCTCGCCGGATTCGTTGGTGGTCCAGGCTGATGCATCCATCCGCATCGCGTACCGAACAGCGCACGTGATGAGATACCTCAGCCGCCTGCCGTGACAACTCGTACACCGTGAGGAACGGCCCTGGCTTATCGGCACGCGTCGAGAAGTCTGCCCGCCCGCTCAAATGTAGACCGTGCTCTGCCGCCGCGGTGGCGACGCGCTCGCCCCAACGCGTCTGATATACGATGTAAAGCCGGGCTCGATCGCTCAGCGCTCCGGCGGCCGCCTCCACGTATGCCTCCACTCCGCCACGTTCCTCGAATCGACACGCGCGTCGTTGCGCGTCGTCGGGCAGCACGCCCGCGTCGAGCGGGAAATAGGGTGGGGACGCCGTGATGAGATCGTACTGCTCGCCGCGAAAATCGATTTCTCGAAAATCTGCAAGGCGGACGTTGATTTGACCATCATGCTCTGGAAGCTCGGCGATCGCGCGCCTTGCCATCACAACCGACTGAGCCTGCGCCTCGATGCCGACGGCAACCTTGGGCTCGAGCTTGTGGCTGACCATCAGAAGCACCGAACCCACTCCGCATCCCAGGTCCAGGTAGCGGGCCGGGGCCACCGGATTTCGATGGACGGCATACCAAGCGGTAATCAGGTCGTCGGTGCTGGTCCGATGCCCGCCTGAACGCTGAAAGATGTGCCAATCGCCAATCAAGCGATCGCGCCCGGCGTCCTCAGGCCAGTCCACGGGCTTCGGTGAACGCCCCAGGCTTCGCATCCACGATGCTACCGGGTGATCGCCGATGGTCAATTCCAGGTCATTGAGCGCGTCGAAAACCTCGATGACGCAAAGCCGATTGACGGAGATCACCCGCTAGGGTCATCGAGTGGAGCCAGAACCGAAAACGTCTCATTCTGCCACCAAGATCGGCGTTCGTCTGTTCCTCGGCCCTTCCCGTGCCCTCGGGACCCTTCCAGCCGCTGGCGGCTTTGCATTGGTCGATTTCGGGGCGAGAATCGACTAATCCGGCTTCCGGGATGCTCGTACCCGGATCGCGGGCCCCTGCTC
>JABDJF010000163.1 GCA_013002645.1 Myxococcales bacterium | reverse complement strand
TGGTGACGGCGACCTGGTTGGCCAAGCCGGCCAGCAGCTGCACCTCTTCGCGCGAGAAGGCGTCTCTCAGCCGGTCGTCCCGGAGGGCGATGAAGCCGTACAGCTCCCCGGACTCGCCTCGAAGGCCGAGGCAAACGGAGGCCTGAAGCGCGCGCATCGTGACCGCGATGTCGTGCGCCGTTTCGGCCTCGCGGTCGTCGCCGACCAGCCTGCGCTCTTCGAGCTCGCGCTCCGCGTTTTCGAGGACCGCGGTGCCGGTCTTCGAGAGTCGATCGAGGAGGGGTCGCGCTGGCGCCATTTCGACCCGCTCGGTGGGCTTGGGGCCAAATTGGTTCTTCAGCTTGAACACACGCGCATCGGGCCCGAGCAGGTAGAGCGCGCCCTGGGTGAATCGAGGCGACGCATCGAGCCCGTCGATCAGGACTTGGCCGAGCTCGTCGACGTCGAGGATGTGCGCGATCGACCTTCGAAGCGCCAGGATGGTCCGCTCGAGCTCGAAGCGTTCGTGGAAGAACACCTGGGAGATCCATTCCTGCACCTTGGTTCGAACGGGGTCGAAGAGAATCAGAACCACGAACGCCGAAACGACGACGTGAAGGAAAAGCTGCTCCCCCGAAACCAGGCGCATCAACCACAAGATCAGAGCCAGCACGAAGGCCAGCGCGGTCAGGACGCCCAGGCGCCCCGCGAGCTCGTAGAGGTCGAAGAGGCGATAGTGGGTGATCGACTGTGAGAGCGCGTACAGGAAGACGAGAATCAGGATCGTGCCAACAGGCGGGATGTCGAGACCGACGTAAGGGAGATACTCGATCAAAGTGAAGAGCCCGCCGAAGCCGCCGACCAACGCGATGTAGCGCAGACGCGCGCCTTCGACGCGCGAGTTGGTTTCGAAGCCCAGCTTGTAGAGGTAGCCGAGCGCGAGCGAGAGGAAGACCGTTGCGTAGAGAAGCAGGCCCCCGACGACGACCGCGTGATCGTAGAACGGTGTCAGCATCGCGCCGAGGAGGACCACCGCAGCGACGACCGAGGCGCGTTTGAGGAAGCGCGTGCGGCCGGTCTCGCCCGGTGCGAAGACGCTGAAGAAGCGCACGGCCGCGAGCGGGAGCAGGACACCGCAGATCAAGTTGAAACGCTCCCAGAACGGCACTCGGCCGACGACGCCCAGCACGAAGGTGCTCACGTACCAAAGACCGGTGTTCGTGGCGAGTATGCCGAAGAGCCATCGGTCTCGCTGGCGTTGGGTCCGCAAAAGGACGCTCGCTGCAAGTGCAAAGCACAGGAGCGCGGCGATGAACGAGGTTTGGGTCCGTGCGTCCACGGCCGAAGCGTAACAGCTCCCCCGGGCCTGGTCAGTTGCTAGACTGCGCCCTGCGATGGCATTGCAGATCCTCGATGGGGCGATCGGGACCGAGTTGGTTTCACGCGGCCTGACGCTCGACGCGCCAACGTGGAGCGCTCGCGCGATCCGTCAGGCGCCGACCTTGCTAGCCGAGGTGCACGCGGCCTACGCGGAGGCAGGCGCGACCCTGCACACCGCCAACACATTTAGAACGCAGCCTCGCGCGTTCGGGGATGGCTGGCGTGACGCGCTGACCGACGCGGTTCGGATCGCGCGAGACGCCGTCGGGCCGGGGCCGGCCGTGTTGGGGAGTATGGCGCCGGTCGAGGATTGCTATCGACCGGACTCGAGCCCGGGCAAGGAGGCCCGGGCCGAGCATCGTCAGGTCGCTTCTGCGCTTGCAGATGCCGGGTGCGATGTGTTGCTCTGCGAGACCTTTGCCCATCGCGAAGAGGCGCTCGTCGCCGCGGAAGAGGCGATGGCGACCGGTGTCTCTGTCTGGCTGTCTTTGACGGCCGGGCCGTTCGGCGAGCTACGGACGCCCGGGGAGCTGGCGTCGATCGGGAAGGACGCGGCGTCGATCGGCATCGACCGGCTTCTCGTGAACTGTATCGCCGCGACGCGAATCGCACCGTACGTCGAAGCGGTCGCGGCGCTTGGCGTTCCGACGGGTGTGTACGCGAACGCGGGCCGTGAGGACGAGGCGCTCGGTTGGGGTGCGACGAGCCCGGCCGCCGCGGATGCCTATGCGGCGCTTGCCGAGCGATGGAAGGAGGCCGGGGCGTCGGTCATTGGAGGCTGCTGCGGAACCGCGCCGCTCCACATCCAAGCGCTGGCCGATCGCTTTTCTTAGCGCGCTGCGGTTCGCGCGTTGGAATCCGAGTCGATCAGCTCGCTTACCGTCTGCAGGAGGTCCGAGGGATCGAACGGCTTGCGGAGCCAGCGCTCGGGTTTGCCGTCCGGATCGGCATCGTCAGGAGGCGGTGCTCCGCTCATGATGGCGGCGCGGGTCACCAGGCCCTTCTTGCGCAGCAGCCCTAGCAGGATGTCTCCCCGCTCGTCGGGAAGGGTGAGATCGATCATCGCCGCAGAGAAGGGCCCCTTGCTTGCGAGCGCCTCTTCGGCGCTGCCGACGCAGGTCGAAGTCACTCCCGAGAGCATCAGGGTCGTTGCGATGAGGCCACGCACGCCTTCGTCGTCCTCCACGACCAGGATGTGGCTGCGTTCCGCTTCGTCGGGCTTCATGACGCGGCTGATCCGAGGTCGTTTGGGAACCAAGTCTGACTCGCGCTTCACGCCGGCCTCGGGCAGCTCGATTCGGAACTTCGCCCCTCGCCCCGGTGATGTATCGAGGCGAATCCTTCCGCCGAGTGACTCGACGGTGCCGCGAACGATGGCCAGGCCGAGACCCGTGCCTTCCGTTCGGGTCGTGTAATAGGGCTCGAACGCGCGCGCTTGTTCGGCTTCGGACATCCCCGGGCCATTGTCGAGAACCTCGAGCTCGACCAGAGAGCCTCGCGGGTAAGCGCGAAGGGACACGCTGCCCGCTGCCGGAACCATCTGCACGGCGTTGTGGGCGAGGTTCCAGACGATCGAGAAGAGCTGCGAGCGCTTCCCTTCGACCCAGCAGGAGTCCTCGACATCGGCGTGCACATTCACGCGCTTGCTCTGCGCTTCGGGTCGAATGAGGCGAACGACGTCCCGAATGACGACGGAGAGGTCGGTACGCGTCCGTTCATGATTGGTGTGCCGCACCATGCGCAGCAGATCCTGGGTGGCGTCACGGGCGACCTGTGCGCTCTTTTCGATCAAGGTCAGCGCTTCTTCAGCGGGCGCCTTGTCGGGGCGCTCGCGCGCGACCTGTGCCCAGCCAACGATTGCGCTCAGCGCGTTGGCGACTTCGTGGGACACCCCGGCCGCGAGGTCGGCGGCGGCGGCCTTGGCTTGGATGCTTTCGGCGAGCGGGCTCGCTTGCGTGGTGATCAACACCGCAGCGCGTCCGGCGTCGATCGGAATGGCGAGAAGCTGCACGCCGGGACGCGGGGCAAACGCGGCCTGCTTTCCGGCGCGCGCACTCTCGACGGCCTCTTGCAAGCCAGCTTCGTCGACGCTCCCGAGCACTTGCAGTGTGGCGGCAACCAGATCGGCCGGCACTTCTCCCTGGAGCGCGACGAGCGCACCCGGGTTGCCGTGCACGGCGCCGTTCTCCCCTTCTTCGAGGAGGGTCAGGCGAAGTTGGTTAGCCATCCAACGGATTAGTTCTAATGTCACCGCAAATGTCCGTTTCAAGCAAAAAGATAGGCCTTTTTGGGGTGATTCGTCAATCGAATCGCATTTTTTGGTGAGTGAGGACGCAGACCGGCGGCTAGGTCATTGCGCGGGGGCACTCGCAAGCCCGATCTGCGGCAGTCGCCATGCCAGCAAGAAGGCCGCGTACGCGATCCCCGCGCAGATCAAGAACGTGCCGACCCCGATGGCGCTGTACGCAACGCCACCGAGCACCAAGCCGAGGAT
>JABDJF010000150.1 GCA_013002645.1 Myxococcales bacterium | reverse complement strand
GGTGTAACCTACCTCATCATTGATCGACGTCGCACTAACGAGCCGGGACCGCCGCTGCTAAGATTCAGACCCGGTGAAGAGTAGACCCCATCTAGCTTCGTTCACGGCACTCCTTTGCGCCATCGCCATCGCGTCGGTGTCGGTCGGCGCCGCAGCTCAGGTTGCGCCCGAAGAGCCGCCCCGACTTTCGCTGCCTTCGCCACTCGACGGCTACGAGACCGCGCAGGTCGGAGCGGTGACCTGGACCTTTCCCGAGTCCGAGCGAGGTCGGGTCACGGGGCTGATCGATGGTCTCGAAGAGCACTGGGCGGAGCTGGTCGACAACTTCGGTGTTCCGATCGATGACCAGCTCATTATCCGCATCGCGCGAAACCCTCGCGAAATGAAGGCGATGGCGCCTTATGGCTACCCGCCGCCCGATTACGCGACCGGTGTCGCCTACTCGCACTGGGGCGTGATCCTCCTGACGATGTCTGCCCCGGAAACCTGGCAGCCCCCGGATCTCGAGGTGGTGCTCGTCCACGAGCTCTCGCACGTCGCGCTCCACCGTGCGGTGCTCGGCAATTCGGTGCCCCGCTGGTTCAACGAAGGCGTCGCGATTCACCAATCCGAGGTGCGCTTGCTCCCGCGCATGGAGTCGCTGCTACGGGCGGCCGCCCAGCGCTCCATGCTTCGGCTGTCCGAGCTCGACGATCGCTTTCCCAATCGACCACACGAAGTGAACGTTGCCTACGCCCAAAGCGCGGACGTCGTCGGTTTCCTGCGGCGCACCGACAACGACGAGCGCCGCTTCCATCGGATGATTCAGTCTCTTCGCGAGGGCGAAACGTTTGATACGGCGCTCGCAAGCGGCTACGGCTGGACGCGAATCGGCCTCGAACGCCAATGGCGCGAAAGCCTCCGGACGAGGTACCGAATCCTGCCCGCCCTTTTTGCCGGCTCCACCATTTGGGTAGCCGCCGCGATCCTCGTCGTGTTCGCGTATCGCCGCCGGCGCCGCTACCACCACGCGAAGCTGCAACAAATGGCCTATCGCGAGGAGCTCGAAGCGCTGCGCCTCACGAGCGAGCCGCCCCCTGCCCCAATCGCGCCAACGGACATGGCTGCGGATACAGGCATCCCCATCGTCGAGCACGACGGCGAGTCGCACACCCTGCACTAGGCGCGCTGAACCGGCACGCAGCGCTCAGGCCTTGGCGGCGGCTGCTTTGTCCGGATCAAGCGGGAATTTCGGGGTCGTCCCGAGCTTCGCCAGCTTCTTTTTCCGGTCCTTACCTTGGGCAGCGACCTTGCGGCGCCGTTTTGCCTTTGTCTTACCTGTATCCGACATTCAACTCGTCCTGGCCGCAGCGTGTACTGCGCCTCGGCCGGGCGGTCAAACCCCCGCCCCGGTTGCCAGCGCCACGGCTCGCAAATAGCCCTCGTGCAGGCGTTTTGTGACCGGGCCCGGCACCCCAGCCCCGATCGTTCGCCCTTCGGCAGACACCACCGGCATCACCTCTCGGATGCTGCTCGTGAGGAAGGCCTCATCGGCGCCGTACAGATCCCCCGGGCGCACTTCACCTTCTACGACCTCCAACCCTTCGTCGGCTGCAGCGGCAATGACCGTCGCGCGGGTGATGCCGACCAGGATGCCCGGCTGAGGCTCGGGGGTTCGCACCTCGCCGTCCTTGACGATGAAGAGGTTGCTCGATGCGCCTTCGAGGATCTGGCCGTTGCGCCCAAGCATGAGGGCCTCTTGCGCACCCTTTTGCTGGGCCTCGTGCACCGCGAGGAGGTTTGCCAAATAGTTCGACGCCTTGGCGCCCGACGCCCGCACGTCATCCGTCGGCCGTGACGCCTCGAGCAGCGCTACCGCGATGCCGCGCTCGTAACGCTCAGCGGGCGGCACCGAAACGGGCGCTGCAATGATGACCCGGAGTGGTGCGCTGGCGGTGGTCGGGTCGTAGGTGAGCGGGCCCGTCCCCCTCGTCACGATGACGCGAACGTACCATTCACCCTCGCCTGCTGCGTCGAGCGTCGCGCGCACCTCTGACGCAAGCGTCTCAGGCGACACCGGCATCGGAATCATGAGGCGGGCCGCCGACCGCGCGAGCCGTTCCAGATGCTCCGCTTCGGCAAACGGAGTGCCCGCGTAGGTCCGATACACCTCGAACACGCTGTCTCCGTAGAGGAAACCCCGATCGAATACCGACACGCGCGCCTCGTCACCATCGACGACCTCGCCATCGATTGCGACCTTTCCCTTTGCCATGGGTCAACCCTTCAGCTCTGCCAGCCGCTCCGCAGCCTGCGCGTGTCCGGGATCTTCGGCAAGGGCCCGCTCGAGCATGGTGATCGCTTTGCGCTTGTCGTCGGTCTTCGCGGCGATGTCGCCAAGGTAGAAATAGACATCGGCTTTCTGGATGCCCGAGTCGGGCTCGAGTTTCTGAAGCAGCAACGCCCGAAAGCTCTTCTGCGCGCGGTCGAGGTCGCCGGCCGAATGGGTGAGCTTGCCGAGGTCTCGAAGGATCGCGACATTGGTGAGATCGATCTTGAACGCGGCATCGTAGGCAGCGAGCGCCCCCTCCGCATCACCCATGGCTGCCAACGCCTG
>JABDJF010000149.1 GCA_013002645.1 Myxococcales bacterium | reverse complement strand
GGACTTGCCGACGTCGCGGCAGCAGCAGCCACCGCTATGGAATCACTCGATGCTGCCATCGCGGCCTTCGATGCAGGAGACCCGTATAAAGGCTTCGTGCAGGCTGCCCGAGCGGCCTTGAGCTCGATCTAGCTGGCACCTCCGAACCGCGGGCCCGTTTCCTAAGGGGCGTTCGCGCCATCGTCGATCCATTGCCGAATCGCGTTGATCTCCGGCTCGCACAGGACGATGCCTTGGTCGTTCGGCGGCATCCGCAACGTCCCGAGCGCCATGTCGACACCCAGAATTTTGTTCATCAGGTAGGATGAGCCGCTATCGCTCGGAGCGACGCGAAGCATTTCGGTGAGTTGTACCGAGTTGATGCCGACTAGGTTCGCTTCGGACGCTGCAGCAGAGCTGAGGTCGAGCGACGCTTGCGGTAGATCGTTGTCGTGACAAGAGCCCGAGGCGCAGCCTCGGCCTTCGAAGATGTCAACCTGAATGGCCGAAAGAGTCGGCATGATCGGGTCGATGCAGACGCCATCGCAATCCACCTGACCACCGGAGCAAGCGCTGCTGCCGCTTCCGCTGTCACCGCAACCGACGACACTTAGACCCAATCCGAGAAGCAAGGACAACCCAAGAGAGAAATTTTTCATGCGGAGCGTATAGTTTGCGATGCGCCTCCCGTAGAGCTCCGTTCAGCACATCGTCGATGAACGGCGGGTCTTCCATTGGAGGGGAGTAGCGGCGAGATCGATTTACGCATAAAAGATGGGAACGTGAACGCCGAAGCCGCCGCGCGAGCCAGCCCCAGCCCGGCTCCCAGCAAGCCAATCCCTCGAAAGGACGGGCATTGGTTTTGGGGATGCGCCCGGGATCTCGCAGCCGAGCGCACGCAGTTCTTGATCGGCGGCCACGAGGAGTACGGCGACGTCTTCGTTTCCCGTGCGCTCGTTCGCGACCTCTTGTTCGTTCGCGACCCGGCGGTCGTGAACGCGATTAACGTCACCTACTGGGCGGATTTCCAGAAACCCGACTACATCAAAATGATGTGGAAGCCGTTTCTCGGAAACGGCCTCGTGCCCAACGATGGCGAATCTTGGAAGCGCCAGCATAGGCTCATCATGCCTGGCTTTCACAAGAAGCGCGTCGACGCCTATGCGCGAACGATGGTCGAGTTCACCGAGCGAATGATCGATCGCTGGGAGGAAGGCGAGCAACGGGACATGCGGCTCGAGCTGAACGCACTTGCACTCGAGGTCGTCGCCGACACGCTCTTCGACATCGATATCGGCAAGGGCGACACCGAGACGATTCGCGAGGCCCTGGCTGACATCAGCGAGATCTTGGTCACCGACGCCGGCAAGATGATTCCGCGACCCAACTGGTGGCCGACTGCGGAGAACCGGCGGAAGAAGCGCGCCATCGCGAAAATCGAAGAAATCATCCGACGCGTGCATGAAGAACGCCTTGCTCACCGCGAAGACCGCGGGGATCTGTTCTCACACATGGTGTTCGTCGAAGACGAGCACGGCCGGATGTCCGACCAGCAGCTTCGCGACGAAGCGATGACCCTCATCTTCGCAGGGCACGAAACGACGGCGCATGCGCTGACCTGGACTTGGTACTTGCTCGCCAAGAACCCAGCCAAAGTAGAGATCATGCGGGAGGAGCTCGAGCGCGTGCTCCAGGGCAGGCGCGCCCAAGCAGAGGACCTGCCCAGCCTGCCGTACCTCGAGATGGTCGTGAAGGAGTCGCTTCGACTTCTTCCGTCGGTATGGGCGTACGCGCGCCAGGCGCAGCGAGACCTCGTCGTCGAAGGCTACGAGATCAAAAAGGGGCAGACGATCACCATTAGCCACATCGCGATGGGTCGCAATGCCAAGTACTACGACGATCCGATGGAGTTTCGCCCGGAGCGCTGGACCCGCGAGTTTGAGCGGAATCTTCCCCGCGGCGCCTATGTTCCGTTTGCAGCGGGGCCACGCGTCTGCCTTGGCAAGCAGTTCGCGATGATGGAAATGCGTATGATCCTCGCGACGCTCCTGCAACGCGTCGAACCGAACCTCTCCGAAGGCTTCGAGCCCGATTTCATCACCGAGCTATCCATGCATCCAGGCGAACGCGGCATGCAGGCCGACGTTCGGTTCCGCATCAAGACATGAGCAAGATTCGAGTACGATTCGAACCGTCGGGTTTCGAGGTCGACGCGGAGCCTGGCGAAGCGATCATGGACATCACCGACGCGAACCCAGCCGCGGACATTCCGTACTCCTGTCGAACGGCAACCTGCGGGACGTGCCGGGTCGAGGTGGTGGAGGGCAGCGAGGCCCTTTCCACGCCTGACGAATTCGAGCTCGAAGTCCTCGATATTTTCGGGGACACGCCGGAAAGGGTCCGCCTGTGTTGCCAGACCAAGCTCGTCGGCGGTGCCTGCAGCCAGGTCACGCTGAAAGTCTGCGACGACTGAATCTCAGCCAGTCGGCTCGAGAACCACGACGGGGATGATCCGATCGGTCCAGGTCGCGTAGCTGGCGAAGTCAGGGTAGTGGGCAACTAGCTTCGGCCAAAGCGCTGCACGTTCCTCGGGGGATGCCGTGTGCGCCATCATCTTCGTCTTTCGGCGCTTGATTTGAACCTCACATTCCGCCGTGGCGACGAGGTTCTTGTACCAGAGCGGATCTTTCGGAAGCCCACCCTGTGATGCGACCACGATCACATTGCAGCCGTCTTCGATGAACACGAGCGGCGCAGTTCTAGGCTGCCCGCTCTTGCGTCCGGTCGTGGTCAGCAAGAGTACGGGAATGCCCCGAGGGAACGCGCTGCCGACGCGCCACTTCGAACCGAGCAGGCCGCCGGTCCACCGGTAAATCGCGACGTTCACCTTGGACATGGTCTTGATGATCTTGCCCACATAGGGCTTGTCCAGGCCTTCGGGCTTGGGTTTGATCTTCACCATGTCGGTGGCCATCGTGCTCATCCCTTGTGCGCGCGTCGCAAGACGGCGATGTAGAGGCGATCAGTGGCTCGTAGCGGAAGCTTCTCGATCGCCGATCGCAGCTTGTCCGGATGGACCGAGTAGACGGGTTTGGGCCGCTTGGCGGTCAGCGCGGTTTCGATGATCTGAGCCAAGATGTCCGGGTCGCGCGCAGACTCGATCTCTTTGCCAGCGAGCTTCTTGAGCTTGCGAATGGCCTGAGCGAACTTCGGCGTCTCGGCTTCCGCCGCGGTGAAGGCGTCTTCGATGCCCGCAACCATGTTCGTGCGAAAAGCGCCCGGCTGAATCGTGACGACTTTGACTCCGAGGAGCGCGAGCTCGCGGCGCAACGAAGTCGAGTACGCCTCAATCGCATGTTTGCTCATCGCATAGGGTCCGTTGAACGGCGCCGCGCTCTGCCAACCGGTTTCGGAGCTGAGATTCACGATGCGGCCCTTCGCGGCCTCGACCAACGGGAAGAATGTCTTGTTGACTCGATACGTGCCCATCAC
>JABDJF010000148.1 GCA_013002645.1 Myxococcales bacterium | reverse complement strand
GGTGTCCGATGAGGGGCCAGCCCTGCTCGCGCTTGTCTCCGATGATCCATGCGCCGCCGTGAATCTGCATGATCGCCGGACGATTGACGCCCGGGTCATCGGGCATGGCGACGTCCAGCCGTAGTGTTTTGCCCGCGACTTCCCTGTACGTGACGTCACGAAGCACGTTGACGCCTCGGCGGCGAAACAGAAACGGCACGACGAGCTGAGCGAGCGGGAGGCGCGCCGCGTTCTCCGGTTCAGCGAAGTCTGCAAGCGCATCGTCAAATGTGTGGCGGGTATTGTGGCCGTCGCGAAACAGAATGAGAAGGCCCAGCCAGGAGGTGACCGTGATCCCCATGCCGAGCAGCCCCGGCCACTGCGACAGAGCGCCAAGCTCGATGAACAAGAAGGTTGCGATCGCCTGCCAGACGATGTGGTGGAGGGCCAATTCGGCCGTGAGCCAAGAACCGAAGAAGCTGGGTACGAACAGCGCGGGTATTCGTCGCACCGGTACGAAGGCGTTCAGTGTGAACACCGCTCCGAGTCCGCTCACTGCAAGGAACAGCCAGGCAACGTGAGTTTCGCTGAGCCACATAGCCCCTGGCCTTCTTGCACGTTCCGCGATAAGGCGATGCCGATGGGCAACGAAGAGCTCTCTTTTTCGAGGATCACCCACCTGCCGAATCGTCCGATTCAGCATCTCCAACGGCCGCTACAGGCGTTCACACACATCCAGTCGGCGAGCGGGATCTTCCTGCTGGTGTGCACCGCCATTGCTCTGGTCGCTGCCAACTCGCCCTACGCTGAAACCTACGACGCCTTCTGGCACCACGAGCTTCGCTTTGCTGTTGGTGACCTCGCGCTCTCACACTCGCTTGCGCATTGGATCAACGACGGGCTCATGGCGATCTTTTTCTTCGTCATCGGCCTGGAGATCAAGCGAGAGATGGTCATCGGTGAGCTGAGTGATCGCCGAAAGGTCGCCCTGCCTGTCGCGGCGGCGCTGGGAGGCGTGGTTGCGCCGGTGGCGATCTATCTCGTGTTTCAATACGGCGAGGCGGGGGAGCGAGGCTGGGCGGTCCCAATGGCGACGGACATCGCGTTCGTCGTGGGTTGCCTGTCGCTCCTAGGCAATCGCATCCCTCGTGGGCTGAGCATCCTGATGCTCTCCCTGGCGATCGTCGATGACCTCATGGCGGTAGTGGTGATTGCCTTCTTTTATACCGAGTCGATCAGTATGACCTGGCTGGCCGCCGCAGTCGTTGGAATTGCCGCGATCATCCTGATGAGCCGACTTGGCGTTCGCTCGATCGGCATCTACGTAATCGCCGGCTTCTGGGTATGGCTCTGCACACTCGAATCAGGAGTACACCCCACCATTGCCGGTGTCGCAGTCGGTCTTCTGACGCCTGCGCATCCTTGGCTCGGTGGTGCGCAGTTCCTCGGTTTCCTGCGGCACGTGAACGACACGCTCCGCAAGCCAGAGACCAGCATCGAACGCGCCAGAGAGCTCGTCGCAGACCTGTCGTTTGCCTCTCGAGAGGCCGTCTCACCCCTGTTTCGACTCGAGACAGCGCTTCACCCATGGGTTGCGTTCGCGATCATGCCGCTCTTTGCGCTCGCAAATGCCGGCGTCGAAATCGAGCTCGATCGAATTGGCGAGCCTGTGTCCCTCGCAGTGGCCGCAGGGCTGCTTCTCGGTAAGCCCATCGGGATCTTCGGCGCTTCGTGGCTGACGGTGAAGCTCGGTTGGGCGACGCGGCCGGAGGGCGTGAGCTGGCCGGTCCTGCTCGGCGCGGCATTCCTCGGCGGCATCGGCTTCACCATGGCGCTCTTCATCGCATCGCTTGGCCTCTCTGGAGAGCTCTTGGTCTCGGCTAAGATCGGAATCATACTTGGCTCGTTTCTCAGCGCTGTCATCGGGATGATGATTCTCTCTTCCGTTGCTAAAAGGAACTGATGCGCATTCTCATCGTAGTCTCGGTGCTAGCGCTTGCGGGAATCGCTCAGGCTCAATCGGCGCCGGTATTCTACTCGTATACGACCGCCTCCGGCCGGACGGTCTATGTGAACCGCTTCTCGATGGTGCCTCCGGAGAACCGTTCTGAAGCGCGCGCCGTGGACCTTTCGCGCGTGAGTCTGAACGAACGCCTGGCCGAGGACCTCGCCGACGCCGTGGAGGACGAGCTTCGCTACCTGAAGGATTCCGATCCGTGCAACCAGGCGCGCCTGGAGCGAACCGCAGGCGCGTGGAAGCACGTTTGGCACCGCCACGGCCCCTGGATTCTGGCCAGCCTGGCGGCGATTCTCTTGGTCGTGATGACGCCCTGGATGGTTCAGCGAACACCCCCAGGGGCTTGGTCGCGTCTCTTGATGGTTGCGTTGCCGGCGCTGGCGATGACTGCGCTGGTGGCGATTTCCGCAACTCGCGCGAGCAGCTCGCTCGAGGCGGTCGAGCAACTGTCCAAGCTCTGTGACGCGAACGAGAAAGAAGCCTCTCCGGAAAAACAGATCGTGAGGCTAAACGACATGCATTCCTACATCGAAGAGCTCTACCAACAGCGGTTCACCGAAATCGAAGCCATCACGGAAATGGAATGAACAAACGTCCTAGCTACGATGATGAAATGAAGTGTCCGCTCTGCGGAAAGAGCAACGATTGCGCCGTCGCTGCGGGTCGCGATCCGGATTCGTGTTGGTGCATGACGGCTACGATGAGCTCCAGCGCGTTGGCGTCGATTCCTCCCGAAGCGCAGGGAAAGATCTGCATCTGCGCGCAGTGCGCAAGCCGCGATCGGTCAGAAGGCTGAGCCGGGTTTAGCTCGGGGAGGCGGCCGGGCTGCACGGATTGCATTGGCTCGCCAGCGCGTCGTGCTCGACCTGGATGGTCGCGTGCTCGATGGCAAAGCGCAGCGCGAGAGTCCGGTTTGCCGCATCGATGATGCTCTGGTGGTCCGCGTCTTCTGCGATGATCAGATGGGCCGTCGCGATGTTTCGCCCGCTGGTCAGCGACCAAACGTGCAGATCGTGGGTATCCAATACGCCTGGAAGCTCCTCGAGGGCCGAGGTCACGTCTTGGATGGAGATGCCCTTTGGCACGCCTTCCATGAGCACGTCGAGGGTTTCTCGGACGAGTCCCCAGGCTGAGTACAAGACGAGCGAGGCGATTGCGAAGGATGCGACCGGGTCGGCCCAGCGCCACCCAAAGAGGTAGATCACGACTCCAGCGGACATCGCGCCGACGCTTCCCAAGGTGTCTGCCATGACATGTAGCCAGGCGCCGCGTACGTTGAGATTGCTCTCGCGGCCACCGCTGAGGATCATCAGGTTTGCCAAGTTGATCGCGAGACCACCTCCGGCCACCGCCAGCATCAACCCGCCTTGCACTTCGGGGGGGTGGGCGAGGCGTTCCCAAGCCTCTCGCGCGATCAATACGGACAGGGCGACTAGCGCAGCCCCGTTCACGAGCGCGGCGAGAATCTCAGCCCGGTGAAAACCGTAGGTACGCTGCGTGGTGGCCGGGCGCTGAGCCAGGGTCACCGCCATCACAGAGAGGCCGAGCGCGGCTGCGTCTGAAAACATGTGCCCCGCGTCGGCGAGAAGGGCCAAGGAGTTGGCTGCGAGGCCCCCGACGACTTCGGCAACCATGTACGCGGCCGTCAGCGCAAGCGCGATGGACAATCGTCGACGGTTGCCCTGGACATCGGCGTCGGTGGCGTGATGGTGGTGATTCCCCATCTGGACAGCTTGCGTACCACGCCCTCGAGCCTCGCGCGATCCAGCGGCAGTTCGCGGTAGTGGTTTCCCATTCGCTGTAGTAGAAATCCGACTTCAGCGTGGTGTCCGACACGGCCCTACCATCAGGAGAAACCCCATGAGCGATAAGAAGGTTGTCACGTACCCCGGCGCCAAGTCCGATGTCCATTGGGACGGGCGCCTGTGCATTCACATCGGTGAGTGCGGCCGGGCCCGCAACGAGCTCTTCATCGGCGGCCGGCAACCCTGGTGTCAGCCCGACCTGGTCGACCCAGATGAGGTTGCGGAAGTGGTCGGTCGCTGTCCTACGGGCGCATTGACGTACGAGCGCAAAGACGGAGGCGGCCACGAGGTCCCCGATGCCGAAAACGCCGTCTACGTGACGTACAATGGCCCGCTCTACGTTCGCGGAGACTTGGACGTGGACGGTGCCGCCGAAGACATGCCCGGCGTTCGCTTTCGCGCGGCGCTTTGCCGTTGCGGGCAATCGAAGAACAAACCGTTCTGCGACAACAGCCACGAAGAGGCGGGCTTCAAAGACTATGGAGCGGTCGGAGACAGCGGGGAAGGTTTCGAAGCGCGGGGCGGGACCCTCAAGGTCGGCCGCGCTCCCAACGGGCCGCTCTTGCTCAGCGGCAACTTCACCATCGTTGCGGCAAGCGGGCGCAAATCTTGGACCGGGAAGAAAGCAGCGCTTTGCCGCTGTGGCCATTCGCAGAACAAGCCGTTTTGCGACGGCGCACACAAGGCGGCGGGCTTCCAGGCCGACTGAGCGCCGTTGTTGAGCTGAAGGAGGTCTAGGTGAGCTTCTCGACGATGATGGACCGGCCGCTCCTGATCTCGGATTTGTTCGAGCATGGTCGGCGTTTGTACCAAAGCAGCCGGGTGGTCACCGTTGGTGAGGGTGGGGACCGGGTGGCCAGCTATGCCGAAGTCGCCGATCGCACGGAACGACTCGCCAAAGCACTCATGGAGCTCGGCGTCCAGCGCGAGGAACGCGTCGGCACATTCTGCTGGAACAGCCAAGAGCATCTCGAGGCGTACTTCGCAATCTCTTCGATGGGCGCCGTCATGCACACGCTCAACATCCGGCTGTTTCCCGAGCAGCTGGCCTTCGTGGTCAATCACGCGGCGGACAAAGTCATCATCGTCGATGACACGCTCGTGCCGTTGCTCGGGCAAGTTGCCAAAGAGCTGAAGACGGTCGAGCACATCATCGTGGTCGGGAGCGGCGACGATGCGCCCCTACGCGATGCGCCGCATGCAACGCTTCACCGATACGAGGACCTTTTGTCGTCTCAATCTCCGGGTATCGATTGGCCGCTGCTCGACGAGCGCGCGCCGGCGTCGATGGCGTATACGAGTGGCACGACCGGGGATCCCAAAGGCGTGGTTTACAGCCACCGCTCGACGGTCCTCCACTCCTATGCGCTCACCTCCGGTGCGGTCGCCGGCCTGAACGAAAGCGACATGATCCTCACGATCGTGCCGATGTTCCATGCGAACTGCTGGGGGCTGCCTTATGCGGGCTGGTGGGTTGGCACCGATTTCCTCCAGCCGGCGCAGTATCTGCAACCGGAGCCTCTGGTAGGCATGATCGAGCGTCATCGCCCGACGCTCGCCGGTGCCGTGCCGAGTATTTGGACCGGCGTTCTCCACTATGGAGAGCGCACCGACATCGATTTGTCTTCGTTCCGCTTGGTCATCTGCGGTGGCTCAGCCGTTCCCGAGTCTTTGATGCGCGCATTCGACGAGCGCTACGGCGTCACGATTCTGCAGCTCTGGGGCATGACGGAAACCAGCCCTGTCGGGACGATCGCATCGGTGCCGCATGATATCAAAGGCGAAGACGCTTGGCGATATCGGAGCCGAACGGGGCGCCCTGTTGCTGGGATCGAGCTGCGCATCGTCGACGATGCGGGCGGCACGCTGCCGTGGGACGGCGAGTCGGTGGGCGAGATTGAAGTTCGCGGGCCCTGGGTGACCGGCAGCTATTACGGCGTCGACGACGCGGAGAAGTTTCACGACGGCTGGCTTCGAACTGGCGACGTCGGCTTCGTCGATGCACGGGGCTATGCTCAGATTACCGACCGCGCCAAGGACGTCATCAAGTCGGGCGGTGAATGGATCTCCTCGGTCGAGCTCGAAAACGCCATCATCGCCCACCCGGAAGTCGTCGAGGCGGCCGTGGTTGGCATCCCCGACGAGAAATGGGATGAACGTCCGCTAGCC
>JABDJF010000111.1 GCA_013002645.1 Myxococcales bacterium | reverse complement strand
CAGCGTGCCTCCGTCCGCCGCTTGGAAGCTGCCTTGCCGCGTCGACACGGCACCAGTGAACGCGCCGCGCACGTGACCAAAGAGCTCCGACTCCATGAGATTCTCGGGGATGGCACCGCAATTGACGACGATGAACGGGCCTTCGGCACGATTAGAACGGCGATGAAGCTCGCGGGCGAATAGCTCCTTTCCGGTACCCGTCTCGCCGGTGATCAGGACGTTGATGTCGGCCGCCGCCACTTTCTCCACGCGGCGAAACACCTCTTGCAGGCTCGGACAGCTGCCGATGATCCCGCCGAACTTCTGCGATTCCAACTCCTCCGCGATGCGATCGCGATCGGTGGTGAGCTGGTTGAGCAAGATCGCGTTCTGCAAGATGAGCGATGCCTGACCCGCAAACACCGTGAGCACCTCGAGGCTCGATTGCTCGAACAGATTCACCACGTTGTCGTTGCCCACGTAGATCAATCCAAGCAACTGACCCTGCGTAATCAGCGGCGCGACCATGACCGAGCTGAGCTGTAGGTCCAAGACGCTTTCGCTCGAGTTGAACATGGTGTCATTGACGGCGTCGCTCACGATGAGTGGCTGGCGCGAGTCGATGCAACGGCGAAGAATGCTGTCTGAGAGCTGGGTCACCGCATCTGGAATCGTCTCTCGGTCGACGTTGCGCGCGGCAGCGATCTCCGGGTCTCCGTCCCGCAGCAAGATCACGAAACCTTTGTTCGCATGGATGACGTCGATCACCGCATCGAGCAGTGCTTCAATCTGGTCTGGGACAGCTCGAATCTCGAGCAGCCGGCGATTGAAATCGCTCAGCTTCATCATCCCCTCGATCTCCGAGGTCTGCGAGACCCTGCCGCCGACATCCGGATCGCGTGAGCTGCCTTCGTCGTAGAGTGAGAACACCAGCTCGACGTCTCCGAGAGTCAGCTTGTCGTTGTGAAAGATCTTTGATTTCTTTTTTTTCTTTCCGTTGACCTGGAACGTCGCACCGGGGTCGACGGGCGTTACGGCGAAGTCCCGTCCATCGAACACCAGCTGCGCGTGGTGCGCTTCCAAAGCCTCCGATTCGATCGGAATGTCGTTGGCCCCGGCTCGTCCGATCGACGTTACGCGTTTGTAGATCCCAAACACACGGGGCCGCCCCTGCTGCACCATCCACTTGAGGCTCGGCATAGGGGCGGCACTCTACCAGACCCCAATTTGCGTGTCACCGTTGGGCTTGGTTCGCGATGAGCCTGGCGGCCCGCGCGTCTCGGACAATATACGATCATCGTCCTGATTGAAAACCCCAAAAGAAGAGAATTGGTGACTCGACATGTGGGCGACCTGTTTGTCACCCCTTGCGGACTAGCTTTTCGTCGCGCGGCTCGGCACTCTGAAATCTCGATGGGGCATGCAAGGGCACAAAAAAATCGACGCTCGAGCCACAGGGTTGATCTGGACGGCCGCGCCATCTTGTCTCAGCGAGGCGATCGCGTCGGCCAGTACACGCTTCAGAACATCTCTGCTGGAGGTGCAATGGTGTCGGGTGATCGCAAACTGCGTCCAGGGCACCTGGTACACCTCTTGATCGATCTCAACGCTGGCGAGGAGACGATGAGTCTGACGGGCTCCATCCGTCGCGTGCGAGGCGATAACGGTGGTGTCGCCCTGGCGATCGCTTTCCCGATCTTGTCCCCGGACCAAGAAGACGCGATTCACAACGCGGTCCTGCGCGCGCTCGTGCGGCGCGACGCGCTTGCGGCGCAGCTTCCGTTGCTGGTGTTCGAACCTCGGCGCCGTGTACGCGAAGAGATCGAAGCGGAGATTCGAAGCTTCGGCTTTCCGGTCTCAGGTGTCGATTCGCTCTCAGCCGCGGTTCGGGAGCTGGAGAGCGAAGAAACCGAGTACGCCGGCCTGATCGTTCACTCGGCTACGCGCGATGAGCCGTCGATGGACGTGATCGAGTTTCTTACGAAATCCGATGACCTTCGAACGATCATTTTGCCCGAGCCCAACGGAGCGCTTCACGAGCGGGCGAGAGGCCTGGCCAAGCTGCCCCAGGTTCGGGTGCCGCGCGTCTGGAGCCGCTCTGAGCTTCGGCGCGTTCTCACGAACTAACCCCGGTCGAACGGAACGATTTCCAACGACTTCACGCCGGGGAGCCGCTCGAACGCGCTCGCTACCTCGTTTGCGGTTGCAACCACGACAATTGTGATGTCTCTGGCTGAGATTCTGGCGCGCGTCGCTTCATTGGCATTCTGGAGGCTGACGCCAGCCACCAACTCGTCGTATTTCTCGACATAGCTGCGAGGAATCCCGAGGAGCTCGACATCGAGGCGAGAGTCAAGGCGTTTGGAGGGCGTGTCGCGATCGAAACAGTGGCTGTTTATCAACCAGCGCTGCGCGAAACCTAGCTGGGACTTCTTGATTCCACGATCGACCCAGCGCTCGAGCAAGTTCAGTTGTAGCGCTGCGCAATCCGCCGAGTATTCAGCAGCGGGCGCCGTCGACATGTACCAAGCTTCTCTTTGCATTGCATGCAGCAAACGGCTGTGTGCGGAGTAGCTCCAGCCCCGGACGGCGCGGACTTCCTGCATCAGTGGACCGCTAAAGGTCCCACCAAATGCAGTGTTGGACACGATGAGCGGGAAGAGCTTGCGAT
>JABDJF010000104.1 GCA_013002645.1 Myxococcales bacterium | reverse complement strand
TCCTCTGCGCCGGCGGCTTCGTCTTCAATCGCGAGATGGTCGCCGAGCACCTACCGGAGTTCGTCCCCGGCCTGCCGCTCGGAACGGCGGGCGACGACGGCCTTGGGATTCGTCTCGGCCAAAGCGTAGGGGGGAAGCCCGCGCAGATGCATCGGGCCTCCGCGTGGCGTTTTCTCTACCCTCCAAACGCATTTGCGCAGGGTGTGTTGGTCAACGACAAAGGCGAGCGCTTTGCGAACGAATTCTGGTACGGCGCGAAGATCGGCGAGGCGATGGTGGAAGAGAATCACGGCGTCGCCACGCTCATCATCGATGAGAAGCTCAAGAAACTCGCCCGCGCGCAGTCCAAGCCGGGTGAGCTCCAGTGGTTCCAACGTGCGGCCGCGCTGATGAACCTCTACCTGAACTGCAAGAAGGCCGAAGACCTCGATGCCCTGGCGGAGATGCTCGATGTGCCGCGCGCGACGCTTCAAAAGACGCTCGATGAGAACAACGCCGTGGCCCGGGATTCGGAGGGACCGCTTCGACAAAGCGCCCGACAGTGTGCACCCGCTGAGCGCCGGTCCGTACTACGCGATCGATTGCTCGCTCGGTTCGAAGCGCCACCTCTGCGCGGTGATGACGCTCGGCGGGCTCGCGGTTGACGAAAGAACCGGCCAAGTCCTAGGCGAAAACGGAGGCGTCGTCCCGGGATTGTATGCTGCGGGCCGCAACGCCGTTGGCATTTGCTCCCGCCAGTACGTCAGCGGCCTGTCGATCGCCGACTGCGTCTACTCGGGCCGTCGAGCAGGCAGAAGCGCTAGCGGTTAGCTAGCGCAAGCCATCTGGGCCGTGCTTGGCGCGCATGCTGAGCTCCGCGAGGCTAATCAGCACCAAAATGGCGGCCAAGCCCCAAAGGATCAGCTGCCCTCGCAGGGGCAAGCTCAGATCGCCGAACAGCAGCCACGCCGTCAGCACCACGCCGCCACAGAGGTTGATCGCAATGGCTCCGCCAAGCCCGAGGCCTACGAGCTGTCCGTCGCCGCGGATTCCTTCCCAGACCAGTGCGATCCCGATTCCAAACAAGACCGCCCCGAGGATCGTTGGATAGAACGTCGTGTCGGAAGCAGGAACTCCCAACCAGCCCGCCACGGGATCGAAGCACAGGAGCGCGACGCCCAACAGGAAGTTGACGAAGGCATCGATGAATAAGACACGAGAGCGTCCGCGGTTTGCCATGGTGCGGAACGATACCACTGGTATGGCTCGGCTGTGGAGGAGGAGGTCAGATCGCAATTCGCGACGAAATGAGGGGCAAAGCGCTCGGTTGAATCACGCGCGCGGAAGAACGTCTATTTGCTTAGAGAGGGCTTTCGCCATGAAACTTGATCTAATTCGACGCTCTAGCTGGTTGGGAATCGCCATGTTCAGCTCGATGCTTTCCGGCTGCGTCTTTCTCGGAGACTACGACGATGTCTTCGAGCCGGGGCCAAGAGCGATCACGTACGAAGTCTGTTACTCGAACATCGACTGCTTCGCGGGCGAGTACTGCGAAGAGCTCGCTGTGCCCGCCGATCGGTACACCGATTTCGTCAACGCAATCTGCACGGTTGACTGCTTCGACGACCTGGATTGCCCAGTCTCCGAGTTCAACGGTCTACCAGGTGCGTGTCTCGATCATGCGATTCTCGCTGGTCCGATCGGCGCGAGGGTCTGCGTGGAGCGCTGCGAAATCGACGCTGACTGCGACGTACCCGCCGGCTTTGGTTGCGAGGTCATCGCAGGAGATCGGCTCTGCGTCCCCATTCGATGAGCGCATTGGGCTCGACACTACGGTAGGCGCCCTATGATAGCCTCCGAACCGAGGAGGGCTCCATGGCAACGGTATTGATCACAGGCGCAAACAAGGGCATCGGCCTGGAGCTGAGTCGCCAGCTCCGCGAGCGCGGAGACGACATCATCGCCCTTTGTCGAAAAGCAAGCCCAGAGCTCGAGGCGCTCGGCGTTCGGCTGTTCGAAAAGGTCGATGTGACCGACCAGGCGGCCCTCGAAACGGTGTCGCGCGAGCTTGGCGAGACTCGGGTCGACGTGCTCATCAACAACGCGGGAATTTTCGGAAACGAATCCTTCGACGGCCTCGACTTCGATCGAATACGGGAGCAGTTCGAAGTCAACGCCCTCGGCGCCCTGCGCGTCACCTCAATCATGTCCCCGCATCTCGAGAACGGCTCGAAGATCATACTCATCACCAGCCGGATGGGCTCGATCGGGGACAACGGCTCCGGTAGCTACTACGGCTACCGCATGGCGAAGGCGGCCTTGAACATGGCCGGCGTGAACCTGGCGCACGACTTTCGCAGCAAGGGCATCTCGGTCGCGATCCTTCACCCGGGCCTCGTCGCGACGGACCTGACCGGCCACCACGGCATCCCGGCATCTGAATCGGCGAAGGGATTGATCTCGCGAATCGACGGGCTTCGCCTCGAGGACTCCGGGGCCTTCTGGCACGCGAACGGCGAGCGGCTTCCCTGGTAGCCGGCGGCCTATTGTTGTGGTGCGCAGATAGATCCGTCAAGCTGCGCCCGCTGTGCCGGTCGAATGGGAAAGCCTGCCAACCGAGGAGCTCCTCGACCTTCGCTTGAGCGAGCTCGGTCTCACCATTGCGGGGACCTGGCTCGAGGACTGCGTCGGACGCCTCCACGAAGAGCTGGACATGGCTGGGCTTCGGCGGTTTCGTATCCACTTCTGGCTGAGCGATGAGTGGTGCTCTCCGGACGGCATTCCTGGCGTCGGCGTGCCATTCTATTTGGCGCATCCGCGGCTGATGCGACTCGAACGGCAGATGATGTTCGAGGTGGAGGGCGGCACGCGCGTCGAGTGCATGCGCCTACTTCGCCATGAAGCGGGGCACGCGCTGCAGCACGCATACAACCTGCAGCGGCGAAAGCTATGGCAGCGGGCATTCGGCAGCGCGTCCGAGCCCTACCCGGACTTCTACCGGCCCAACCCCATGAGCCAAGGATTCGTGGAACACCTGGACGGCTGGTACGCGCAGGCCCATCCGGTCGAGGATTTTGCCGAAACGTTTGCGGTCTGGCTCGCCCCGCGCTCCAACTGGCGGAAGCAGTATGCCCATTCATCCGCGCTCCAGAAGCTCGAGTACATCGACGCACTCGTCGCCGACCTCACCGATAAGAAGCCGCAGGTGCGCTCACGGGCGCGTCCTTACTCGCTGCCGCAACTCCGTCACACGCTGCGCCGCCATTACGAACGCCGGCAGGACCACTACAGCCCTGGTTTTAGCGACGAGTACGACAGGGACCTGCTGAAGATCTTCAGCGACTCCGCGCGCTATCGAAACAACGAGACGGCAGCGGCATTCCTGCGTCGCAATCGACGCCAAATTCGAGAGCAGATTTCGACTTTCACGGGCGAATATCAGTTCACCGTCGACCAGGTGCTTCGTGATATCATCGGGCGGTGTCGCGAGCTGAGGCTCCGACTCACCAAGGGGGAGCGTCAGACGAAGCTCGACTTTGCCATCATGTTGACGGTGCACACCGTGCACCTTCTGCACCGGCGGGACACATGGCATCCATTGTAAAACGACAGCGAATCATCGTTCTCGTGCATCAGAGTCTCATCCCGCCCGAAGACATCAGCGAGCTCTCCGACGAGCAAGTCGCCCCTTTCAAGACGGAGCTCGAGGTGCGTAAGGGTCTGCGCGCGCTCGGACACGAGGTCCTGATGGTCGGCCTGAGCGACGAGCTCGCTCCGCTTCGTACGGCGATTGAAGAGCTCAAGCCGCACGTCGTGTTCAACCTACTCGAGGAGTTCGACGGAGAGGCGATTTTCGATGCGCACGTGGTCGGCTACTTGGAGCTGCAGCGTGCGGCCTATACGGGTTGCAATCCGCGAGGTCTTCTCTTGGCGCGGGACAAGGCGCTCTCGAAGAAGGTGCTCGCCTACCACCGGATTCAGGTGCCGCGGTTTCGTGTTTTTCCCCGCTACCGAAAGATCAGGCCTCCCCGGCGGCTCGAATTTCCGCTCATCGTCAAGTCGCTGATCGAAGAGGGAAGCTACGGAATATCACAGGCCTCCGTCGTGCACAGCGACAAAGCGCTCGAAGAAAGGGTGGCTTTCATTCACGAGAAAATTCGCACGGACGCCGTCGTGGAGCAGTACATCGAGGGCCGTGAGCTCTACGTCTCGGTCCTCGGAAACCATCGGCTGCAGGTGCTTCCGACCTGGGAGATCTTCCTAGACAAACTGCCCGATGATGCGCCCAAGATTGCGACGCGCAAGGTCAAATGGAACCTGGAGTACCAGCAGAAGTACGGTGTGCGCATCGGACGAGCGAAGGGGCTTTCCGAAGAAACGGAACGCCGAATCGCGCGGCTCTCCCGCCGCATTTGCCGGCGACTCGGCACCGACGGATGCGTCCGAATCGACTTTCGGCTCGACGAGTCAGGTGGGCTGTACTTCTTGGAAGCCAACCCCAACCCCGACATCGGTGAGTTCGAGGAGTTTGCAGGTGCGGCCAAGGCTGCCGGGATGACCTACCCGAATCTTCTACAGAAGATCGTCAACCTGGGGATCCGCCGCGCCGAGCACGGCTGATCCTGAGACCTCAGTTGCCAATCTCGTTGAGATACGACCGAAAGCAGTCGATCTCCGCGTTGCTCCAGAGCGTCCCCCCGAGCGGCATTCGCTGTCCGGCGCCCCAGTCATCGGTGACCTTGGTGAGCAGATCACTACAATCTGGATAGAACTGGTCGACGAGGGCGTTCCCGTTGACACTGATCTGGTTCGAGAGCGGAGCCAGGGCCGCCTCCACGGATGCCGTGGCGAGGTCTATGCTGAATGTCAGCGCGCCCGCACCGTGGCAGCCCGCGACCGCGCAACCTTCGAGCTTCCCGCGAATCGCCAAATCGTCCGCCACGGAGAAACCAGCGAGCGAACACGAGGGTGCCGCGGCGTCGGGGTTGTTGCAAAAGAGAAGAGCTCGGGGGGTTGAGGCCGCCGACCCGCTGTCCCCGCAGGCTGCGAGACCCAAACCACAGGCCGCCAAAACCATGAATCGCACCCAATTTGTCCGTGTGTAAGACATTTTTACTGTCACTCCTGATAAAAAATTCTGTTGAGGCTCTAATAATGGGGGAAGAAGTTCACTTCTCCAAAGGAAAAATTCACCCCTGCTTTCTTTACTGATCTTCGCAAACTAGAGAGAAGATGCAAGCCCGATTACGAAATAAATTGACCCTTAAGGTGCATAAATAGACTGTATTCCATTGTATTACAGTTTTAATTTAGGCCTGCAGGGTGCTTTCTGGCGTGTTAGGCTGACGTTTGTGCAGATGAGTCATACTTGCATCCACGGCGGCCTCAAGGGCGGATTGGCGATCTTCTTGCTCGGTTCGGTGC
>JABDJF010000090.1 GCA_013002645.1 Myxococcales bacterium | reverse complement strand
GGCATGGGCGGCATGGCGGGCATGGGCGGCATGGCTGGTGCCGGCGGCATGGCAGGCACGGGCGGCATGGCTGGCGCAGGCGGCTCGGCAGGCATGGGCGGCATGGCTGGCGCGGGCGGCATGGCGGGCATGGGCGGCTCGGCTGGCAGTGGCGGCATGCCCGAAAACCTGTGCCCGTTTTACACCAGTATTCTCGTGAGCCCGCTCACGCAGTCCGTCGGCAACCTCATCAATGTCGACACTCGTGTTCTCGATCTGGAGGGCGACGCGGTCGAAGTCCTCGTGACTTCGAATTGCGGCGAGGTCGCCGATCCTCTGCAGACCGCGGACCCTGTCACGGGTGAGAGCAGCACGACCGTCCGATGCGACCAGGCGGCGGCTTGCGCCGTGACTGTCTCCATTTCGGACGATGGATTTGATCCGGAGGGCTGCGACGGAACGAATGTGGAAGCCACATCAACGACGTCGATTGACTGTCAACCCGCATTCTAGAGATGAGTTTGACGACGGGTCCAGGGCGTTCGGCCTACTTCTCGAGCAGGACGAGCCAATAGGAGGAGTCGTCCTTGGTCCCCGAGCCGGGCGTCACCACCTTGGAAGACCATCCGTCTTGCAGAAGCTGCGGCAAGGCATGCTGCTCGTCGTTGCCGGAGGTAAGCTTGCCATCGTCCGGGTCGCCGCCGAGCACCCAGGACTCCCCACTGTCTGAAACCACCACAAAGCGCTGCGCCATGCAGCGTGCATATGCGACCCACTCCGCTCCTGCAAGTAGGGGGCCGACCAAGGAGATGCCATGACGAGTCCTATCCGTCGGTTCGTAGCGAGACTGAGGCGGAGGTTGTTGGTGGCTCCATGAAGGCGGACTCGACGGTGGCCAGTGCGGAGTGAACAGGATTCCCGCCGACGTCGTTTAGATCTTCCGTGACACGCCGCTCGCGGCGTTGTCGGCAATCGAGGCCGCCTCATCGTCGAGCGAGGGTGGCACCCAGCCCCGTTCGACGCGGCTCCCAAAGCTCTCGGCACTCCCCCGCATGGCGCCCTCATGGCTCGCGAGGATGGCTTTGGTCCGTTCAACGTACGCCGTGTTCTCATGCACCGGAACGTCGGGGTCGTAGAGGTCGGCAAGCTCGCGCATCGCGATCTTGTCGTTTTCGACGTAGCCGCGCGTCTGCCGCTCCGCGTCGTAGGGATGATGGCCGAGCGCTTCGAGCGCCGATCGAGCGGCACGCACCGAGCTATCGAAGTGCTCTCGAATGATGTCTCGACAGCCCGCAGCCCAGAGCTCGTAGACATGATGACGGTCGGCGGCACGCGCGACGACGTAAACATGTGGGTGATGCTTGACGACGTAGCGGACCATCTCCGTGGCTCGCTCGCGATCGTCGATGGCAATGATCAGCATTCTCGCGATGTCGATGCCGGCCGCATGCAACAAGTCCGGCCGCGTCGCGTCGCCAAAAAACACTTTGATGTCGAACGCGCGCAATCGCTCGAGGTGCTCCGAGTTGTGGTCGAGCACCACGGTTTTGTAACCCGCAGCCAGCAGGATCCGGTTGATGACGCCCCCGAAGCGACCCACTCCTGCGATGATGACGGTGCCTTGCTCGTCAATCTCGTCGGGGTCCGCAGCCTGTGCTCCCGCGAAACGAGGGGCGATGACCTTGTCGTAGAGGATGAACAACGCTGGGGTCAGCAGCATGGAAAGCGCCACGACGAGCAACAACTGGTCAGCGATCGCGGCTGGAATGACAGCGTTGCTGACCGTGAAAGCGAGCAGCACGAAGCCGAACTCGCCCGCCTGTGCGAGCCCGAGTGAGAAGAGCCAGCGATCGGCGTTCTTGATCCTGAAAGCGTAGGACAGCGCGAGAAGCACCAGCGATTTGATGAGCATCAGTCCCAGCGTCATGGCGATGACTTGCCCGAAATTGGCAGCCAACAAATCGAAGTTGATGGACGCACCCACCGTGATGAAGAACAGGCCAAGGAGCAGGCCTTTGAACGGGTCGATGTCGCTTTCGAGCTCGTGCCGGTATTCGCTGTTCGCGAGCACGACGCCGGCGAGGAAGGTCCCGAGTGCTGGGGACAAGCCAACGAGGGTCATGAGCAACGCGATGCCGATGACCATCATCAAGGCGAAGGCCGTGAAGAGCTCACGCAACTTCGCCATCGCGATGAAACGGAACACCGGGCGCGTCAGGTAGCTTCCGCCGACGACCACGGCAGCGATGGCCGCGATCGTGACCGCCACCTGCTGCCAAGCGCTCAGGCCGTCCACGAAGCTCATGCCCGCCGCATGGCCATCACCTGCGTGATCGGCGAGGCCTGCCAGCTCGGGCAGCGCCAGCAGTGGGACGAACGCCAGCATCGGGATCACGGCAATATCTTGGAACAGCAGGACCGAAAAACTCGACTGACCTCCGTCGCTTTTCATCAGGCCCTTCTCGTTCAGCGTTTGCAGGACGATCGCCGTCGATGAAAGTGCGAAGACCATCCCGATCGCCATCGCGACGCGCCACGGCTGCCCCAATGCCATCGCGATGCTCATGACGATGGCGCCGGTGACGCCTACCTGGAGGCCTCCCAGGCCAAGCAGCTTGCCCCTCATGCTCCACAGCAGACGCGGTTCGAGCTCGAGCCCGACCAGGAACAGCATCATCACCACACCGAGCTCGGCGAAATGCTGGATGCTGACGACGTCGACCTGCAGCTGCTGGAGCAAGGGGCTGATGGCGACGCCGGCGATCAGGTAGCCGAGGACCGAGCCAAGCCCAAGACGCGATGCAATCGGCACGGCGATGACGCCGGCGATCAGGAAGAGGAAAGCGAGTAGCAGGATTTCACCCATGATTAGGCCTCCCCGATGATCGGTAGGTCGTCGTAGGACAGGACTTCGCCGTGGATGGCGGCTTGCAGGTCGTAGCGGTCATCGCGAATTGCCTCCAGCAGCCTTCGATAGCCTTTGGCGTGTGGTGCAACCAGGCCTTCCCGCGGCGCTCGCAGCGAGCCGTAGAGAACGTAGGGTGCGGAGAAGCTCATGTGGCAAAGCTTGGCCGTCTGCTCTAGCGGCGTCAGGAAGGTGCGGATCGGGTGTTTTTGATAGCCCTGCTGCGTGTACGCGTCTTTCTGCCCTGCGGCCGTGACCGCTAGCATCATGCATTTGCCAGCCAGTTTGTCACCGCCGGCGCCGTACGCGAAGCCGTGTTCGAGCACGAGGTCCTGCCACTCCTTGATGAGTGACGGTGTCGAGTACCAGAACATCGGAAACTGAAACAAGATGACGTCGTGATCGAGCAAGCGCTGCTGTTCACGGTCTATGTTGATTTCGAATCGCGGATACTCGGCGTAGAGATCGACGAACGCGATGCCGGTGACCTGCCGCGCCTCCTCGACCATCGCCTTGTTGGCATGCGAGTGTCTGTGGCCCGGGTGGGCGTAGTAAACGAGTAGCCTAGCC
>JABDJF010000067.1 GCA_013002645.1 Myxococcales bacterium | reverse complement strand
TCTTCTGAATCGCAGGGCGGTCGCCGCGGGCGGTGCCGGAATCCTTGAATCCTCGCTGAGCGCGCATCCACATCGCAAGTGCCGCAATTTGGGCGGCGCGAGTGTCGATGTCTATGCCGTGCAGGTTGTGGCGCAGGATCAAGGATGGGACCGCTGCGGAAAGGGAACCGATGTCAGGATAGTCCTGCCGAAGCGTGCGCGCCGTCACCTCGGACTCGGGTGAGCTCTCGTCTTCCCATGCCTCGCAGTAGATCGTCTGGAGAAGATCAAAGGCGTAAAGCAAGAAGTGACCAGACCCGCATGCAGGGTCGAGTACGCGAATATCGCGAGGGTCCTTCTTGGCGCGGAAAGGCACCAAGATTGGCTCGCTGGCGTCAGTCTCGCCGCTCGACCCGTCTCCCCCTTCGGATCGCGGAGGAATCTGTCCCTCGGAGAGAAACGATTCGTCAGTGTTTCGCACGAGATAGTCTAAGTCGCGGAGTTGGGTGTCCCCTTGCCGCATCTCGTACCAAATGCGACCGAGGGTGTTGTCCGCGAGGAACTGCACAACATAACGCGGGGTGAAGAACTGGTTGCGAACGGCAAGCTCCCGGCTGTTCCGGGGAGCTTGGCTTTCGGCGCGCATCTGCTTTCGCTCTTCGTCGCTGTTGAAGTACTGATATACCCAGCCGATGGTCTCGTCCTCAGCCCACACGGAGTCCAGCTCGGTGGAGTTGAGGACGCCCAGGAGGTCAACCAGCGTCTGCCGCCGCGGCCACAACAGGCTCACTGGATCTCGTCGATCAAAGAGTACGCGGACCTCGCGCCCAATCTCATCGAACAAAGACTCAATGTAGATGCGGTACCCGTGGTCGGAGAGCTGCACAAGGCCTGGAGCAAGGCCAGCAAATTCCTTGAATCCGGCAGACTGGTCTCCACGGCTGATGCACTCCTGCACTAGCTCTCGCGCTTCGAGCATCTTCAGCGCAACAAAGCGATTGAGGGTGGTGAACGCCGCCTCGCGGAGGTGAGCGGAAACTGCATCAGCCATTTTCATACCGCTCGCCTGCTGATGCTCGATGGCTGTAACAAGCTTTCTGCGTAGGACTCGCTGCGCCGGATCCAAATGCTCACCCGGCTCTGATTCCACGGTGCCATCGAGGCGAATGTCGAACACGCCTTCAAGCTGCTCGGCGTATTCGTGCTCCAGCAGCTCTCGAGCCGCCTGGGTGGCACGCTGGATGCGATTTCTTGTCTCCTTTTCCATACCTAGGCGCCCCTACTGAACCAAAACTTTCTTCCCGGCACCGATGAGCTCCAGGCATTGATCTCTCAGGCCAGACAGGGCTTGGTCGAGCTGCTCCTCTGTCTCAATGCCGCCACTGAAGTAGCTAGATGCGGCGACCCGCTCGATACGGTCGCCGTCCAGAAGACGCATGACCTCCTCGACTGCGGCCGCAAGCCGGCCCGAGCATGCCGCCAAGTCGGATCGAAGCAGCGGGATGGTGATGGACTCGCTACTGTCGGTGGACGCGCGGGACTCTAGTGGCTTGGCAACGCGCTGCCGCCGATCCTCGTCGAGCTGCTCCCAACCTGGCGTCGCCTTCAGCGTCGCGACTGACTCCGTATAGGCTGCAGCAGTGGCATCACTAGCCTCTTTGCGACGTCGTTCGTATTCCTTCTCGAGCGCGTGAGCGTGTTCGCCTATTGCCGGCAACTCACGGAAGAACGTTTCCCGGGCCATCTGGTCGGCCAAGTTTTCCGCGTGTGTTCGCACGGAATCGTCCAGCTCAGCCTCGCCCTGCAAGAAGGGCCATAGCTGCGCGAGCGCTTTGCGGGCGCGGGCTAAGTCGTGCAGGACTGGCTCGGTGAGACATTGCGTAAGCTCGGCGCCTCGTTTGATTGCTTCTTTGAGCCCTTTATGGGTGCCATTGAATGTCAGAATGGCTTGGTCTTCTTTGCCGGACCGGATGGAGCGCATCTCGTCGAGCGCAGAACGGAGCACATCGGTGCCCGGCAGCTTGTGCTCTCGCAGCAGGGAGTACGCGTCTTCAACGCTGGTCTCGGACCTGCCGAGCTCCGCCCGGATGCTAGCGGCCACCGGAGTCCCGCTAGAGATATCCGACATTTGCTTGCCGAAAACCGATTCAAACGCCTCCGCGGCATCGGCCCAGTCGGTCATACTTGTGTCTGTCGTTCGGGGTCGAAACGACGCCTGTCGAAACAGGTTGTTGTTGGCAAAAGTGTTGCGAGCGTCGAGCGACAACGCCGACTCGATGACTTGCCCTTTACTCGTGGCCTCGACCTTTCCCGCGCGTAGGAGTGAGATCACTAGGAGTCGAACCACGTCAAAGTCCCATCCGTATGGTTCGCCTGCAAAGAAGTCCGCGAGGTAGCGGCCGTTCGCGACGTCGCCGTAGCCAGTGCGGTGTTCGATCCGGCCAAGCACTTCGGCAAGTGGGCCCGCGTCCGTATTGAACACCGGCATTCCCCCTTCATCTCGGACAAGACTCAGATCGGTGAAGATCGACGTGAGTCCCCTCAGGTTCTCCGTCGTCATCAGGGTTTCTAGATCCTTTTTATTGGCACGTGACGCGGCTTCCTCGAAGCGTTCAAAGACCTCGGGAAGCGCTTGGGCCAGGACCTTGGAAGTGGTCCGCGTGATGTCGCTCGCGCCCTCTTCGGGGCTCCGATCGTTGCCCCGAAAAGATACCGTACCGGTGAGCAAGGCTTGTTTGAGCAGTCGACGTAAATCGTCCTGGTGCTCGCGTACGCGGCGTTTCTCTTCTGCCACGAGTGCAGCTTCGTCTCGCGTTTGTGCACCGCGCTCCTTGCGCGAAAGGATTTCTTTCGAACGGTAGAGTTCGACGGTCACTCGATCGATGGCCTCGTCAGTAGCGGCAACCCAAAACACGGACTTGGTCTCGGTTTGGCTTCGTTTTCGCGCTTCTTCGACCTGTGCGTCGAAGTCTTTGCCAACTTCGGCTAGCTTCAGATGGAAGGGAATGTCGCCGTCTTTGACAGCTCGACCGCCGAGGTACAGGCCCGCCTTGAAGACCTTCACGTCATGGAAACTGTGTTGGGGCTGGGGCTGCCAA
>JABDJF010000054.1 GCA_013002645.1 Myxococcales bacterium | reverse complement strand
ATTTCAAAGCGCATGGCGTCGACGAAGAAATAAGCGACTCGGCCGCCCATGTCCTGAACAACATCCGGATAGATGCGGGTCTGATGAAGCGCCCCCGGAACCGTCCAGCGAGAGCTGGATAACACGGTGGCGAAACCGTCGGCCATCTTCTTCAGGAGCTCTTCGTGTTCGCGGCGAACGACTGCGAAGCCCTTCTCGGCCTCTGGTTCCTCGTCCATCTTGGCAACGTAGGCCTCGAGACGTCGTTGAAGTGCATCGCCTCGAAACCAGCCATCTTCGGCTGCGTAGCTGTGCACCCACTTCGCAGCATCGCTAGGTGCCTTTGCAAGCGCTGGGCGCACATTCTCGATCTCTCGCCCCAGCTCCGCCATCAAGCGGCACGCTTCCCACTGAGCCTGCCGGGCGACATCTCGGTCGACCCAGAAGCTTCGGTTGCGTCCCGAGACGACGCCAAGCGCGCTCGTATAGTCTCCCTTCTCAACAAGCTCACCCGCCAGCCTCAGGAGTGCTTCTTCCTCGAAACGGAACGTATCGATGTTGCCTAGCGCGTCAGCTGGGATCGCGGCTTTGGCAAGCCCGAGCTCTGAGTCAACCCTGTCGGCCAAATGCACATAGCTTTCGGAGTACCCTCGGCGTAGCGATTCCGCGATGTCGCGAATGCGAGCGGCCTGTTCCTTCGACGCTTCTGGAATCATCGCCGTGGAAGGCGGAGCGTCGCATCCAAGATCAAAGCGGAATTCGTTGATAAGAACGTAGCGGGCCGTCTTTTCTCGGGCATCTGCAACTTCGGTCTCAACAGGAAGTGCCAGTCCGAGACGCGCATCGACAAGCGCCAGCAGTTCCGCCGAGGCTTCCTTTCGCTCGATAAGATCATCGTTCCCGTCGTCGGCAAGCCAGGTCGTCAACAGTGCCTCGCTCGGAATGCCGTCGAAGATCGCTCGCAACACGGATGCGGCTTCGCTGTTGTCGGTTTGCCGAAGAAACGAGACAACATCGTCGTAGCCAACGCTAGGCGGATCCAACATCTTGTCGATTTGAGCATCCGTGAACGACTTTCGAAGTACGTTGCGTGCGAGCCGCTTGACCTGGGGCTCGTAGCAAGTGCCCCCCTTCTCGAGCTCCATCAGGATCGACGTATGCCGGTCGCGCTCTACGCCTGGCATGTAGACGATCAGGGGCTCGGGGTGCTCAAGCTGCGCAATGGGCTCGACCGCGGCTCGCACCGCGAAGAGTGAGCCGTTTGAGCGGGCTATAAAGGTGAGACGCTCTTTGATGAAAACGCGCGGCAGGCCATCATAGCCGGTTCCGACCTCCTCAAGGTCGCGGTCGAAGAACGGTTCAAACTCCTTCCGAGGATCGTAAAACACTACGACAGTGCTCTTGGCAAGCCTCTCGTCGAGTTGGTCGCAAAGGTATTTGTGAAACGCGTGCATCAGGTCTCAGCTCCTTTCGACGGTTCTTGGGGTCGCCTTCCTTTCCTCGCCCGTCGGCCACGAGACTTCGAGCCCCCTCTCGTCGGTACCGGCGCGTCCAGCAGACTCTGGCGAGCCCCTCTGACCGCGGCGGAGGTGTGCTCCGCGATCAATCCGTCAACGGTGGCAGGGTCGACCTCCCGCGACTTCCACTTGCCATCCGTGTCTTCTTCCCAGAAGACATCCTCAAGCCCATGGGCGATCGCCAAGCTTCGATCTTTGTGACACTTGGGCACCACGCGCTCGGGCCAGAGATGCATCGCGAGGTGCGCCCAGTCGTACTCGCCCTTGCAGAGCTTGTCCCAGACCTTCTTGCACTCCTTCTGCCACGAGCGATTCTGTGGAACGAGCCGCCACAGCGGCGCAAAGTTGATGATCACGCCGTCATCGAGAGTCGGGTTCCACAACGGCGCGATGCGCGCGACTTCATCTCGAAAGCTCCGTAGCTCCTCGACGAAACCTGTCTGGACATGGATCTCCTTGCGCTGGCTGGACGTTGGGGTCCCAGCTGCTTCTTGCGTGAGGCTTGCGAGCTTCCTTTCCTCATGCCGAAGCTTCGGCTCCACAAAGTCGTTCAACACCTTGTAAAGGGTATCCCTCGTGAACCGGTGAAGGTAGAGCCAAACCGAGTAGCTCGCCGACGGCGTGCTCAGCTGCCAGTAGATCGGCGCCTTGCGCCGACTCTTCGAGTAATCCTTGACGTGACCCTCAAAGAAGGATCGGCCCACCCATGCGCGCAGGTCCTGCTTTCGAGCCTCAAGGATTTCAGACGATTCCCGCCATACAGCATCGGCTTCGTCGCCGAAGACGAGCTCGAAAACCTGGCGCATCCTGGCGACAAGATCTCGATCGTGTCCAGCGTCGTCCACGAGGATGCCATCGCGAGGAAAGTCGACCGGATAGCCCGGTGGCGGTCCATTCAGCGGCAGACCGTCTTCACCCGTAGGCATCCCTGGTGAGCGCGATGGCAGTGGGGCAAAAGGTTCTGGCTCCGGTGGAGGATCGTGCACGCCAGTTGCTAGCCGCGGGTCGAAACGACCGACCGCAACGCCCAGTGACCACGATAGCAGCGATTCGACCAGCGCCCCGATATCCACTTCCTCTGGCTCGACCTCTTCATCGTCATCCTCGGAATCCGCGACACCGGCCCCCGAGTCAAAACCGGTTTCGATCTGACGTCGATCTTGTTCCCCGATGCCGTAAAGCTCGAAGCAAAGCTCATCGATACTGCGCTGAATTCGGGCGAGATCGTCTTCCGCAGACTTCACGCGCGTAACCCATGCTTCAGCACGGTCCGAAAGAGCAGTTCCCTGCACTTGCAAGAGCGCTGGCAACACCATTGCATGGGACCTTTCCACGCAGGTGTCGAGACTGCGCTTGGTCGACCATGCAGTGCGAGCGAGAGTAGTGAGCTCATTCTGGGCGGTGGATGAGAGACGGGGGATTGGAGTGCGTTGAAGCACGCCCACCTCGTAAGATCGCGCAGCGGCGTCCGCAGCTGCGAGCTGGAGCTCGACAAGTGAATGAAAAGCTTGGCTGTTAAGGACAGCAAGAATCGCCAGCAGGACATGTGGGTCATCGTCTGGCACAAACAACGCGGGGCCCTTGTCTCCGAAGATGCACTCGGCCGGCATCACTCTCAGTGACAAACCGCTCGTGGTTCGTCGCGGCCATGTCAAACCGGGGCGGAGGTAGTGTTCCGCGCTGTGGAGCTCTGCGGTCCAGTTCGGAGACCATCCGCGAGTGCTTCGATACGTGACCAAGTACTCCTTGAGAGCACGCGCATCTTGCCGCCAATCCAGAAGCAGATGGACGTCAGCATAGTAGGGCGAGAATGCGCCTCCCTTCGCGAATCCTACCCATCGAGTGGCGGCGACCAAAGGCACTTCCCAACTCGCACGAATCCAACGAAAGTCGTCGAGCGTCTTCCCGCCGGAAGCTGCGACTCGGCCATCTGCGGCGAACGGAGGGTGGTCAGTGAAAAGTTGCCGCAGCTTGGGACTGACCCAGTAGGCAAACGGCGCTCGTGGCACAACCCGAAAAGAGACCGGTTCAACCTCGAACCGATGTAAAGAGCCTGGCGCGGCGACTAGTTCGCGGAGTGCGGACGCTTTGTCGTCGGCTTCAATGATCCGAACGAACGTCGCCTTCATTTGCTTCTCTCACGTCGAAAGAGGCTCGTCGGACTTCTAGGATCGCTCGCCGCACGCAAGCCGCGCATCGTGGAGAGGTGGTATCGATCCATCAGGTACCGACTCCTTTCGAGCGGGCCTTTGGTCGCCCGCCTTTCTTGGTTCGTCGGCTGTGAGACTTCGAGCCGCGACTAGCGGGTGCCGGCGCGTCTAAGAGACTCTGCCGAGCATCCGTGACTGCAGCGGACGTGCGCTTCGCGATCAATCCGTCGACGGTGGCAGGGTCGACCTCGCGCGGCTTCCACTTGCCGTCCGAATCTTCTTGCCAGAAGACATCCTCAAGCCCATGGGCGATCGCCAAGCTTCGGTCTTTGTGACACTTGGGCACCACACGCTC
>JABDJF010000033.1 GCA_013002645.1 Myxococcales bacterium | reverse complement strand
AGCTAGTCGTTACCGGAAACCTTCCTTATCAGGCCACCGGAGCGATCATCCGGCAGGTGGTGGCCCACCGCGCCGTGCTAGACGGCGCGATTCTGATGGTCCAGCGAGAGGTTCGGGATCGACTGATCGCATCCCCGGGAACCAAAGAGTACGGCGCGCTCACCGTGTTTACGCGCGCGGCCTTCGAGGTCGAAACGCTGTGTCGGCTCCGGCCGGGCTCCTTTTATCCCGCGCCGAAGGTCGACAGCGCGGTCGTACGGTTCGCTCCGCGCGAGGCCGTGCTGGCGGAAGAGACGGAGTCGTTTCAGCTGGTGGTTCGTGCCGCATTTCAGATGCGCCGCAAAACGCTTCACAACGCCCTGCGCGCTCACGGCGATTCGGGCCGGGCCTCGCGTGCACTGAGCGCGGCGGGGATCGACGCCGGGCGACGCGGCGAAACGCTATCGGTTGAAGAATTCGCGGCGCTGGCCAAGGGCTGGGATGCGGGGATGTGACCGTTGTCGGTGATGCATGTAATGTGCGCGGTCATGTCGAGAAGCGCGATGTCGTGCGCGATGCTGATCCTCTTGGTCAGCTGTGCGCCAAAGAAGGTCGAGAGCCCGCTCGAAAAGGCTCCGCCCTCCGAAATTTCCCGAGCTCGCTCGCTCGCGTCCAGCGGCGACATTGCAGGTGCGCAGCGCGCGTACGAGGCGTTCATCATCGACAATCAGCGCACGGCAGAAGCCGATTTGGCGAGGCTGGAGCTGGGGGTGCTGGGCTCGGACATCGGCCGATGCCAGAGCGCGATCCCTCACTTCGAGCAAGCCGAACAGAGCCCGGATCAAGCCATTGCCCTTCGGGCGTCACTTCACTTGGCCTCGTGCCAACTGCAGCTCGGGGATCCGGAACGAGCGCTCGAAACCGCTGGTCCACTCGCCGGCGAGCGCTTCTCGGCCGAGGAGCAAGCGCTCCTTTGGGACACCGCCGTGATTGCGGGGGAGCAGACCACGAGCGCCGGTCTCGGTCTGCGGGTCCTCGACACCCTGATCGAGCGTGGCGGCCCCGCGCCCGACCCTGAAAGGAGCGATGCAGCCGTCGGGCTTCTCGTCGAGAAGCTCACCATCGAGGAGACCATTGCGCTGGTCGACCGGCTCCGGCCGGGCGCCCTGCCCCAGGTCCTCGCATCGATGCGAATCCTTCGGCACGCATTGGAGACCCAGGACCCCGACCTGGTGGCCCTGAGCTCTCAGGCCTTGCGCGGCGGCGATGCTGCGGCGAATCCTGAACTTGCGATCTTGCTCGCGCGCGCTGATGAGTTCATGCACGGCAACCCCTACGTGGTGGGCGCGCTTCTGCCGCTGAGCGGGCGCGGACGAGAGGTCGGTCGTCAGCTCCTGCAGGGCATGCAGCTCGCGGCGCTCGACGAAGGCGGCCCGGAGCTCGTGGTCGAGGACACCGCGGGCAACGCCGCACAGAGCAGCGCGGCGGCGGAGTCGCTCATCACAAACCAGCGGGTCGTCGCGGTGCTCGGCCCGGTAGGCAGCCGTACGACCGAGGCGGCCGCTCGAGCGGCCGGCCGCGCAGCCGTGCCTCTGCTGAGCTTCTCGGCATCCGAGGCTGTGACGAGCGCGAACGAGCAGGTGTTTCGATTTCTCTATAGCCCGCGTGACGAGCTGGCCGCGCTCGTCGGCAACGCACGCGCCCGCGGACTGTCGAGGTTCGTGGTTCTCTACCCCGATCACGGGTACGGCCGAACGATGGAGCGCCTCTTCGATCAGGAGGTCGCGGCGGCGGGTGGAATCTACTGCGAGGCCGTGGCCTACCCGCCCGGCACCAAGTCCTTCGTCGACTACGTTCGCACGGTGCTCGAAACGAGTTGTGATGTGATCCTCTTCGCCGACGTTGCCGATCAGGTCGCCTTGATCGCTCCCACGTTTGCCGCCGAAGGCGCGTGGAGCATCAGTGGTGGTGCGCTGCCCGAGCACGCCGAGCGAGAGGTCCACTTTCTGCTGCCCAGCCCGAGCTGGTCGCCCAAGCTCCTCGGTCGTGCGCAGCGCTACCTTCAGGGAGCGCTCGTCGCACTGCCTTTCTACGAGGCCTCCGAGGCGGGCCTCAATCAGCATTTCCGGACCGCTTACGAAACACGATACGGCTCCGTCCCGCAGATGTTCGCGGCGTATGGCTACGATGCGTATCGTCTGATCTCCACCACGCTGCGCCAAGGCAGTCAAACGCGAGAGGCGCTCCGCGACGCGCTCAGGAACGGCTCGTCTCTGACCGCGGTGACCTCCATGGATTCGTTTTCGTCGGAACGAACGCCAGCAAGACCGCCCCAGCTCTACCGGGTCCGCGGGAGTCTGCTCGAATCGGTCGACTGACGATCAGGCGCGCAGGAGAAGCCAGGCGCCGATGACCAGTGCGGTCGCGAGAACGAAGCCAGCAACCAGCTTCGCGCCCCGATGGCTGCGCGTGGGGAGCTCCGGAGGAACGCTGCTCCTGAACGGAGGCGGCGACGGTGGCGACACCGCCGGCGGTGGGGGTGCATCGTCGATCGCGGTTTCGATCGTGTCGACGGGCGTGTCTGCCCAACGTTCGATGTCCGGATCGAGCCCGAAGGCGTCCAGCATGGCTTCGGCGAGCTCGCGGCTACTTCCGAAACGCTCGAGTTTGTCCTTCCGAAGCCCCTTCCTGACCACCTCTTCGAAAGACCAGGGATAGGCGGGGTTCGTGATGCTCACCGCTGGAGGCTCTTCGGATACGATCTTGTTGAGAATTTCGTGGACGGTGTCCGCCGCAAAAGCGATCTCGCCGGTGGCTAGCTCGTACATGATCGAGGTTTGAGCAAACACATCACTGCGAGGGTCCACATCGAGCTTCCCCATCGCTTGTTCCGGCGACATGTAATACGGCGATCCCAAAATTGTCCCGAGCATGGTCAGCTTGGGTCCTGTCGCCAGCTGAAGCTTGACCGAGCCGAAATCGAGAATTCGAATCTCGTCCCCTTCCGGCCCTGCGCAGATATAGATGTTGTCTGGTTTGAGGTCGCGGTGGACGACGCCATCGGCGTGCGCGTGATGAAGCGCCATGGCGATCTGGCAGACGATGCGGACCGCGCGCGCTGGCTGCATTGAACCTTCCCGCGCCAGGAGCAAGCTGAGCTCCTCGCCCTCGAGAAACTCCATCGTCATGAAATCCGAACCGTCGTCGGTTTCGCCGAACTCACGGACATCGATGATGTATCGATGACGAAGTGAGTTGGCAGTCTCGTACTCTCGTCGAAAGCGCTCCGCGGCGATGGCGTCTCGTGCCACGTGGGGGTGAAGAACCTTGATGGCGACTCGCTCGCCGGTCTCGTCATCGTGCGCCTCGTAGACCGCCCCCATCGACCCGTCGGCGATGTGCGCACCCACGGTGTATCCGCCAAATCGCTGACCTGTCCGCTGCCCCATCGCGGCTCATGCTAGCCACGGCGTCGCCGCGACAGCAACTCCGTGGCAGCGGCATCAGTCGGCGCGCTTGGGAAGCCCAGACCGCGACAGAAGGCGCTCGACGCCCTGCTCATCATACCGGATCAACCCGTCGGCCTTCAGTGCCTGGACCGTCTTGACGAGCATGGCGGTGCGCTTGCCCTGACTTATGCGAAGTCGACTCGCCTCTTCCACGTCGGAGATGCTGAGCTGCTCGGCAGGAAGAATTTCCGCCACGACGATGGCGTGCCAGCCGTACGAGGTCTCGACGAGCTTCTTTAGAGGGCCTGTGGATTTGGCGGTGAAGATGGCGTTTTTATACGATTTCTCGAGCCCGGCTTGCTCGGTGAGCGGCGGCAGCTCCTCGGCCAGCACGTCGAGCCCAATTCCCTGTGGAGCGCCGTCCGCGTAGCGCTCGAAGACGGTGTGCGGGTCCTTTGCCCGATGAAGCTCGCCAAGGATCGACGCGGCCAGGGCCTCGGCCTCGCTGCCTTTGGCTTTGACGAGAATATGCCAGGTCCTGCGACGCTCCGGGACACGGAACTTGTCTTCGTGCATGGCATAGTCCTCGCGAAGCTCCTTCTCCGATATCGACTCCGGGGTGTTGTGTTTTTCCATCTCGTGGAGCATCGAGCGAACCATGAGCCGTTCGATCGTGCGCTCTCCGTCTCGATCGACCGTGAATCCCAGTCGCCCCGCCTCCTGCGCGAGAAGCTCCTGGTCGATGAGCCGTTGGAGCGCGTCCCGACTGTCGGTCGCTTCGGCTGCGGCCAGGGCCTCGACCTCTGCGGATCCGATCGAACGGCCACCGACGCGGGCTACCGGACGCGCCACCTCCCCCGGTACTGCCTGGCTCGCGGAATCATGGTCGGAATCCCGGCCGCACCCAGCGAGGATGACGGCCCCGAGCATGCCGACGGTGATGATAATACGCACCAGGCCTCAGATTTTGCTCGATTTATCCGGCGCTGCCACCGCGGCTCCGCAGACGCGCCTGGACAGGCAACGCCTCGACGCGGAAGCGAGTCCAGACCGACTGGCCTTCCTCGCGCGTTCGCAGCTCATCGATCTTCGAGACCGCCGCGGAGCTGCCTTTGTCGGCAATACGATCGAGCGCCATCAGCGCGGAGAGGCGAACCCCGAGGTCATCGCTGCCGAGCTGGCCGACCAAGGCGTCGATCGCCTTGCTCTTGCCGCTGCCGTATCGCCCCAGCATGTATGCACCCTTGCGAGCTTTGTCGTTGTCCGCGCTCGCGGCTTTGGAGACCCAGCAGTCGACGCTCGTGTCGCACTCGCTCGCGAGGTCGAGGAGCGGCCTGCGCTCTTCGAACTTCTCGCGATAGCCACCTGCCTCGGAGCGTGGTTCCTTCGCGATCGCCTGCGAGAGCTGCGCAGCCTCCGCCTTGTTCGCGAGGAGCGCGTAGTTGTTGACGGCGATCAGGCGCAACTCCGGATTGGACTTCCTGTCGACCACCTGTTCGAAGACGAACGGCATCAGATTCGCGTCATAGGTGTGTGCAATCGCTGCTAGCAGCTGTCCGCGCATGGCGATGCCTGCGTAGCCCTTCGGTAGCTCCCCGTAGACCTTCTTCAAGGTCGAACGGACTCGCACCTCGTCTGCGGGCGGCACGTCGATGCGAACCAGAGCGATCGCGGCGTTCAGCTTGCGCGGCGTGTCCGAGGAGCCGGCTTCCCGCAGAAGAGGCTCCAGTGCTTCGGAGAAACCAAGCGCACCGAGCGCAAAGCTCGCTTCTCCTCCGGTGACCTGTCTGAGGGTCATCTTGTTGGCGAGGTCGGGCCGGCGGGCCTTGACCGCATCGATGTATTGCTTCGCGATCGCGTTGGCTGTCGCATCTGCGCCATTGAGCACTCCGAGCAGCGGCTTGAGCGACGGGCGGCCGATGAGAATCAGCGCCTCGGCGGCGACATCATTCATCCGAAGATCCGGACGGTTGGGCGCAAACAGGAACAGGCACTTGATCAGCGAAGGAATCGCGGCGGGGTCGCGAAGCTCGCCGAGCTGCTGGGCGGCCAGTCGGTTGATCAAGAAGTTCTGTTTTTCGTCTTGCTTGGTAGCAATCGTCGTCAGGATGTCGGTTGCGCCTTTATCCTTCAGCGAGCCGAGGGCGCGAATCATCGCGACGCGCATCTTGTTGTCCTCGGACCTGGCGTCTGTGATCCGCTCCAAGGAGCGGGCGAGCGCTTCGATCACCTTGGGCCGCTCTGCTGGGGGAACGTCCATCCCTTGTATCGTTTGCGCGGCGCGAATCGCGTGGTCTTCGGAGACCTCGGTGCGCCAGTTCAACGCTTCGACGAGCGCAGGAATGCAGCGTGGGTCACGCATCTCGTACAGAAGATCCAAAATCGCGAGCCCGTTGATTCGATCTTCGGGGTAGTCGAGGTACGTCTGCGTCAGTGCCCCAACGGTCACATCGGCGACGGCCACGACGTCCGCGCTGTTTCGATCGCCGCCGTTCTCGGCAAGCGTCTCGGTGTAGATCGCTTTCAAGTTGAAGATGGCGTTTTCCCGCCGGACGGGATCCGAA
>JABDJF010000025.1 GCA_013002645.1 Myxococcales bacterium | reverse complement strand
CGGCTTCCTCGCAACGATGAACGCAATGTCGCCCTTGGCCCCCACGTCCGGCTGAGAAACCTCCACGAACCCGCTTCGCCGTATCTCGTCTTCTAGGGTGCGCTTGTCGAAGATCTTCACCATCGGGGCTTTGCCGATCAACCGCATGGCCCCGATGATCACCCCATAAGGAACCCACGACTCCCCAAGGCAAACCGTCGACGAAACAAAGAACCCTCCAGGCTTGAGCAGCCTGAAAATCCGATCGAGCGCAGCCGACCGGTCGTCGACCAAGTGCAACAGACTGAACGCGCAAACGCCGTCCAAGCTCCCCGCCTCGAAGGCCCCGAAGTTGTCGTCAAAGGCCCCCGTGTGGAACGTGACATTGTCGACCTCCTGCGCCTGAGCCTTGCCCTTCGCAATCCGGGTCATCTCGCTCGAAATGTCGAGCCCGTGAACCTGCGCCGCCGACCCAGCCAAGCGTAGAACCAGAGACCCCGTCCCACAGCCGATGTCGAGCACGACGTCCGTCGCCTTCATGCGGGACGTCGTAGCGGCGATCTTCGCGTCGAAGGCGTCTGGGTTCGCAACGGGCTGCTTCGCGTACTTCTCGGCGATCCCGTCCCAGAACGCAGCGTCGTCCGTCACCCGAAACCGCGCCAGCAGCGCCACCCCAACGAACACATCAAACCCAAGGCAAAGGGGAGGGTACCAACTCGGCACGAACCCCGGATGCCCACCCGGGTGAAGCACGACATCCCAAAGCACGTGCAGCAGCCACCCCACACCGACCAGCCGCGGAAAGCGCGCGGCCCCAATCCACGCGACCAGCCCGTAACCCGCCACCCCACCGAGCTCGGTCAGCGTCCACCCGGTGGAAGCACCATTGAACACCGCAAACCCAACATAGATCAGCGCCGCCACCACCAAGAACCCCGCCCAAGCCCACACCTCGTAGCGCGGAAACCGCTCCCGCCGCCGCGCCGCCTCCTTCCCGGTCAACCAAACCGCCAGCGCCCCCGACCCCACACCAAGCGCAACCCAAACGACGTTCATCCCCCGAGCCTACCCCACTACGCGCCGCGCAAGCCCGAAACTTCGCGCATGAGCGACCGAAGGCTCGCATGACGAAGGGCGATTGGCGCAGCCGCCTCCACGTAGCGCTACGCCGCACTTTCCACGGCCAGCCGAAGGCCGAGCTCACGAAGCACACGAGTCAGCGTGTCGAGCTCGGGGTTGCCTTCTTGCGATAGCGAGCGGTAAAGCGCTTGCCTTCCAAGCTCGGCGTCGCGCGCGAGTTCGACCATGGTCAGCTCTTGCGCCTTCGCAACCGAGCGGAGCGCCGCAAGGAAGGTACCCGTTGCATCCGGTCCGTCACTCGCCAGCACGGCGTTCAGATACTCCACCGCATACTCGTGGTCGCGCAGCCTTTCGAACAATGTTTCTTCGTAGCTACGTCCGCGTCTAGGCATCATGGACTCCGGTAGTCTGACCAGTACGCCTTCGCACGGTCGATATCGCGCTTCTGGGTCCGCTTGCTGCCGCCGCACAAGAGAACCACCAGCGAGTCTCCGTCTTCGCCAAAATACACCCGGTAGCCGGGTCCATAGTGGATCCGAAGCTCGGAGATGCCTGAGCCAACTCGTTTGCAGTCACCGAAATGACCGCGCTGGAGTCGCAGAAGGCGAGCGTCCAGCGCGGCCTGCGCCTTTCGGTCCGAAAGCTTCTGGAACCATTCATGCCAGGGACACTTGCCATCGTTCGTCTCATACAGGACCAGCTTCCGCGCCCGTCCTCTCATTGCAGAGTGTCCCTTATAAAGGACGAATGGTCAACCCACTGGGCTCGCATGGAAGAGATATCGGCCCGACGTCGGGCGTGTTTCTCAGCGTCTAGCCGTACCTGCCAAAGTCATCGACGTGAACGCCGAGCGCCACAGGCGCGCGGCAAGGCCTCTCGCGCGACGAAGCATTCGCCAAGCTCAAAGCAAGCCTCGAGTAGTCCAAGTCGTCATCGCGCCCCGCGCGTTCGATGACCTTGCCGCAGCGGCTCGCCCTCGGCGCGCACCGCAAGCAGCTGGGAAGGGCGATCGGCGCACTGGCCTCCACCGTCGCGCATCCACCGCCGCGCATCCGCAATGACGCCCGCCGGCGGAGCACGGCGCGTCCGCCGATCACCGCGTCGCAACCCAACGAAACCACCCGCGCGACCCCCGGCACACCCGTTGCACATGCACCCGCGCATGAAACCAACAGTCCTCACGCACAACTTCCAAGACGGCACCTTCACGGCAACCGAACCCACCATCATGAGCTGGAACGGCGTCGACATGCCCAAGGTTCTCCGGACCGTGAAGCCAGGCCAATACGTCCTCGTCCCATTCGAACCCGCGGACGACATCCTCCGCCCGCCCAAAGAGGCCGCCTGAGGGTAAGCCATTGACTTACCCCTCTTGAAAGGCCACACTTCCAATGCCGATCCGCTTCGAGTGGGACCCGGCGAAAAACGATGCCAACCAACGCAAGCACGGCCTCCGGTTTGAAGAGGTCAAACCCATCTTCCCGTGGCCACGCACGCGTTGTTTGGACCGAACCCCGAGAAGGTGCCGTACGAATCGTCAGTGCCCGTTGGGCCACCAAACGCGAACGTCGCCTCTACCTCGAGGAGATGGATCAAGAGCGATGACTGACGTTCCAGACATTCCAGAATGGACAGAAGCGGATTTCAAGAGCTCCATCCGCGGCTCCACCCGGCGTCGCATCATGGAAGGCCGAATCGAGTCAGGCAAAGACATCGTCGCGCTGAGAAGGTTCACCAAGCTCAGCCAAAAAGAGTTCGCCCGCGCCCTCGAAATCAGCGTCCACACCCTGCGCAACTGGGAGCAAGGCCGCCGCCACCCGGAAGGCCCCGCCATCGCGCTCCTCAAAATCGCCGCCCGCCATCCGAACATCGTCCGTCAGGCCGCAGCCCGCCGCGCCTCCTCCAAGCGCGCCCCCGCATAGCCGTCGCCCGCACGCGTCCATCGTCACGCTCCCGGCCCTCACCACCGCCCCAAAATTCGGCTAGCATCCGCCCCATGAAAGCCTTCACAGACAAAGTCGCCGCCATCACCGGCGCCAGCTCGGGCATCGGCCGCTCGCTCGCCTGCGAGCTTGCGCGTCGCGGATGCCACCTGGCGCTCTCCGACATAAACGAAACCGGCCTACAGGAAACAGCCGCACAGGCCAAAGCCCTGGGCGTCCGCGTAACCTCCCAAAGCGTCGACGTCGCCAACCGCGACGCCGTTTACGCCTGGGCAGACCAAGTCGCAACCGATCACGGCAAGGTCAACCTCATCTTCAACAACGCCGGGGTCGGCCTCGGCAGCAGCATCGAAGGGATGAGCTACGAGGACTTCGAATGGCTGATGAACATCAACTTCTGGGGGGTGGTGTACGGCACAAAAGCATTCCTCCCGCATCTCAAGGCCACCGGCGACGGACACATCATCAATGTCTCGAGCGTCTTCGGCCTGGCGGGCATCCCGTCCCAAGCCGCCTACAACGCGGCCAAGTTCGCCGTGCGCGGCTTCACCGAATGCCTCCGCGAAGAGCTCGACATGATGGGCTGCGGCGTCAGCGCCACCAGTGTCCACCCGGGCGGCATCAAGACGGGAATCGCTCGCGGCTCCCGTCTTCGTGACAGCGTGCAGGACCTCGGGCTAAGCGTGGAGGGCGGACCGGCGACACTGGAGAAAAACTTCATCACCAGTCCCGACAAGGCCGCGCGCATCATCATCGGCGCGGTCCAAAAGAACAAGCGCCGTGTGCTCGTGGGCCCAGACGCCTACGTCTACGACTCCTTGGTCCGCCTCCTGCCCTCTGCCTACCAGCGCATCGCCATCGGCTTCACTAGACGCGCGATGAAGTAGAACGTCTCGCCCCGCGTTGCCAGAGCTAAGCCCGCAGGCGCCAGCTCCCGTCTGTGGTTCCCTTCAAAAACTCCGCGATCGCACGGTTGACCGCTTCCGGGTTGTCCTCGTGCATGATGTGCGACGCGCCCGACACCTCGATCCGCCGAACGTTCGGCAGCAACTCCTCGAGACGGTCGGTGAGCCGACGCAAGAACGCCGGGCTCTGTTGACCGCAAAGAAGCAACGTCGGCACTGACACGCTGCGGACTTCGTCGTCGCTCAGCGGCGGGAAACCTTCTCCGAGCAGCTGCGCCTTGTCGACCGCGACGTTGTCCCATGCCTGAGCTCTTCGCTCCGAAGAAAGCCCTTCGAACGCGTCCGGCCCGAGCACCCCGCGCGCGAAGGTTTCGAAGCCCGCCTCGTCGTCCCCGCGGCGGTAGGCCTTCGCGGCCGGCTCGGCGGCGGTGATGCCGAATCGCATGATCGCGAACGCGGTGCGGGGCCGCCGGAGCAACGTCCGAAGCAGCTCGCTCGGTCGCGGTGGCGTGCTGACGAACAAGGGCAGCACCGGAGGCTCCATCAGAACGAGGCTCCGAACGACTTCCGGATGCCTGATCGCGGCCAGCAACGCGACGAACGCGCCCCAAGAATGACCGACGAGATGTGCAGGCA
>JABDJF010000016.1 GCA_013002645.1 Myxococcales bacterium | reverse complement strand
GTACCTGGCTCGTAGGGTCGCGACTCCCACCCCTCCGTCTCTACGAGCCCCATGTCGAGGACTTCCTGCAAACTTCGCCATGGCGCGGATGAGCTACCGTCGTTACCCGGCTGCCCGTGCACCGGATCGACCCAGAACTCTGTGGCATATGCTGCATCGGGCACAAATTGGAGGACCAACCCGATTAGCATGGCAGTTCGGTTCATGACTTTGATTCCTTTCTCTTCAGGTCCGCTAGTTCTAACGAAGCACAAACGATGATCACAGGCATCTCGAAGTATCGACTTTCGCATCTGAGTCCAAGGGCCGCTCAAAAGGCGAAGTGAGTGTGATCTGGCTAGGCGAGACCGAAAGTTGTGGATCGATGGGATGACAAAGGCGATCTATACTTTTACGTGAACGAAATACGCAAAGCCCGTGGTTGGCGCCACGGGAGGAAGATAGTCCACCCAATGCTGAGCATAGTCCAAGACGATCGATCCGAAAACAAAGAACGTGCGGTGCTGGACGAGCTCGTCCGCACGGGCGCCCGCAGGATGTTGGCGGCGGCGCTGGAAGCCGAGGTCACCCAGTACCTCGAGACCCATCAGCAGCGCGACGAGCTGGGTCGCGCGCTCATCGTACCCAACGGAAAATCCAAGGCCCGTTAGGTGACCGCGGGCGCCGGAACGATCGGGGTGAAGGCCCCTCGCGTGCACGACAAGCGCGTGGACGCCCAGAGCCATACGCCCAAGTTCATGAACAAGATCTTGCACCCAACATGCATCGTTCGCCCTAGGCCGCCGAGGTGATTCTCGTACTATACCCTCGGGGCCTTTCGACGGGCGACTTTCGCGAGGCGTTGCCCATTCTGCTCGGAGACGATGAGGCGGGTTGTCCGCGACGAACATCGCCCGGATCACGGCCATATGGGCCCAAGATTACGAGGCGTTTGCAACGCGTAACGTCAGTGACCGCGATTTCGTCTACCCGTGGGTCGACGGCATTTATTTCAACCTGCGGCTGGGCGACGAACGGCTGTGCACGCCGGAAATGGTCGGCGTTCGTCCCGACGGAAACAAGGAATTGATCGCCGTCAAAGACGGCTACCGAGAGAACAAGGAGACCTCGGTGGCGCTGCTGCGCGACCCAAGCGCCGCGGCATACAGGCACCCAAGGAACGTTTGGCCGCAAACCCGTCAGCAATGAGACTGGTATCACAAGCTCGGCAACGTGCTCGACAAGCTTCCACAGCGCCTTCACCCACAAGCCAAGAAGGCGCTCCATCGAGAGATGAACACCGAGACCAGAGAGCAGGCCGAAGAAGCCCTCAGCCACTTTGTCGCCGACTACGAAGCCAAGTAATCCAAGGTGACCGAGTGCGTGCAGAAGAACCGCAGCGCCCTGCTGACCTTCTTCGATTTTCGCGCTGAACACTGCAAGCACCTCAGAACCACGAACGCGATTGAAACCTCGTTTGCTACCGTGCGTCTACGGACTCACGTGCTCGAGGGCACGGGCTCGCGCCACAATGCGCTCATCGTTGCTTCAAACTTCTCAACATGGCGCAAAGCCGATAGCGGCTCTTCGATGGTCATCAAAAACTCCAGCTCGTGTGCGGAGGCGTCACGTCTATCGATGATGTTAAACCCGGAGGAAATCAGGACAATGACGCGGAGGAGGCCGCCTGATCATGAACCGCTGCCGATTCACAACTTTTGACAATATGACGTACCGTGCTGTACCTTTTTTCAACCACTTCGCCACTGCACACGAAATGAAGAACGACACGCAAACGCAGCTACGCGTCCTTTGCTGCATACCGCATTACTTTGCGGAACGCACCGGAGACACTTACTTAGGCCCATGGAAATCAGTGTCCCAGCAGCCCGACATCAGGCGGCAGTACGTTGAGCAAACGATTTCGTGTGCCAGGAATCTTAGTTCCCTCCCAGAAGTCGGGACCGTAGACGTGCGCGTGTGTGGGATTCGGGGCAATGCGCTCGTGTCGCTAGACGTAGAATTCGATGAGCCGGAACCTCAGTTTCTCGTCTTCGACACGATCCAGTGGATGTTGGAACGAAGGCAAGACTACGACTACTACTTGCTCGTGGAAGACGACATCGAGGTTCCCGCAGAAGTGCTTTCCAACGTAATCGCGTTTGACCAGGTCTCGATGGTGAACGAGGTTCTTCATCCAAACAGAATTGAACTGGAGAACGGCGTTGCATACAATACTGACTTCAGGACCTCCGGTCAGTGGACCACGCAGCGTAAACTCTTCTGTGGCAGGCAACTGGCAGTCAACGCGAACCCGCATGCCGCCGTATTCGTCTTGTCGGCGCCTACGTTCAACTACTGCGGGGATCACGCGGATCTCACTTTGCGGGGACGCTTGCGCATCGGCGAGTTCAGAGGTGGAATGATGGCCTCGGCTTTCGCCAATTTTTTGTCCCCGGTATCGCTATATCGACCGTATGATGACTTGACCTTCCATTATGTCGTGCACCAGGACAAATTCGAACCAACGCTGACGACGTACCACAAACTAAGCAGAATCGCGCACTCCCTCTTGCCGCTGCCTTTGGTCGATACGATCAAGCGGTTGAAACGTCGCGTCTCCGGGGAAGCCGAGTCGTAGCCGACCCTCCCCCGACCGCAGCCAAGGATCACGCCGCAAGCTATAGGTGAATCGCCGTCGCACCACTCTCGAGCTGCGCCTGCTCGATACCATGTCAGGCGACGGGCCGCTCGCTATCCGAACGAATCAGCTGGAGCGACTCAACCGGGAAGTAGCACTTCGCTTCGACGGGTAACGCCGCCAAGAGGGTTGCCCGAAGGCCCGGAGAGGTGTCGCCATAGAACGAGCTCAGATGCGAGTGTGTACTTGTCGGAACGCGTGACCTCAGTGACCGCGACTTCGTCCAAGTGTGGGTCGCGGGCATCCATTTCAACGTGCGCTTGGGCGACGACCGGCTGTGGACGCCCGTAATGATCGGCGTTCGTCTCGATGGAAACAAGGAGTTGATAGCCGTCGAAGACGCCACCGAGAGAGCAAGGAGAACTCGGTTGCGCTGCTGCGCGACCCAAGCGCCGCGGCATACGGACACCCAAGGTCGCGGGCGGGGAGGGGGCGTTCGGCTTCTGGGCGGCCTGCCGCAACGTGTTGTCGCAAACCCGTTAGGAGCAAGACTGGTGTCGCAAGCTCGGCAATATGCTCGACAAGCTTGTGGTTGCCGCTCCTGCAGAACGCATTCTTGTACTTGGAGTGATAGATTCGGACGTCGTGGCCCTTCGCCTCGAGCCGCCTCGCGAGGTTGACTTGACGCCGCCGACGAGGCTGATTGTGGTGAGGAGCAAGCTAACTCTCATCGTTTCGCTGCGTTCTCATTTCAGGCACATTGGAGACGAAAGAACAAGCCGACTGCGTGATCATTCGCCAAGCCGAGCGTCATGATCAGCGCGGCCGATCTCGGAATGGTTCACCCGCTCTGGTAGCTGCCGCGCGGACGCGTTGATCGGCATTATTCAGCACAGCCACGTGACCGACCACGCCGGAAATGGAGTGGATTCAACGTCATCTCGGCAACGAGTACCGATTACACAAGCTGGAGTTCGCCTTTGATCGGGCGATCCACATCGATGCCACGTTGGTGCCCTTGGCGCCGGGCAAGAACATAGTGAATCAGACCGGACGATCCGTCGCGTCATCTCTTAGCTCAACGACCACCCAACGTGGTGAGGATCAACAACTCGGGGATCCCGTGGTGACGTCGGTGATCCCAGCTCCACCGATTATGTCCGGCTGTTGAATGAAAGATCCGTCCTCATACCTGTTGCACTCATAGCAGGACCTCGACGCTGCGCCTCACGAGAACTGGGCTGCGGCACGTGGTACTCCCGGTGAATGCGGTTGAGG
>JABDJF010000005.1 GCA_013002645.1 Myxococcales bacterium | reverse complement strand
GATCACACCTGCTCGCCGTACTGGTTTCGTCATTCTTCTCTCCTGAGGTTCGGGCGGAGGAACATTCCGCAAGACGTGCCCGAAAGCAAGCCGTTACGTCGATTGCCCGGTTTGTGCTGCTATTTGTAAGGAAGCGCCGTTAGCGCCGTGACGAGCTCTTCATGGATGATTCCGTTGCTCGCGATCGCTCCGCCGCCGTAAATCGTCTCGTCGCCGCGGAAAGACGTGAGCCTTCCACCCGCCTCGCGGATGAGGACCGCAGGCGCACAGATGTCATAGGGTTGAACGCCCGGGTCGACCATCGCATCGGAGCGTCCGAGCAGCATTTGCCGGTAGCCGTCGAAGTCCGGGCAGCCCCGCGCGATGTCGCAGGCGTCCGACAGGCGAAGGAGCGCCTCGCCGACCCCGGCCATCGTGAACTGCTGGAGCCCGCCGTGGGTCACGGTCGCGTCGGCAAGCGGACCGATCTTGGAGACGCGGACGGGCTTGCCATTGTGGGTCGCGCCCTTGCCCTGCACGCCGACGAAGAAGTCGCCTGCCGCAGGCATGTACGCGATGCCGACGACGGGAACGCCGTCCGCCTCGACCCCCAACAGCACCGACCAGGTCGACCAGCCGCGAACGAAGGCGCGGGTGCCGTCGATCGGATCGACGATGAAGCGGAGCCCGCTGCTGCCTTTGACAACGCCGGTTTCTTCGCCGAGGAAGCCCGCGTCGCGGAATGTCGCGACGATGTGATCACGAATGATTTGCTCCGCTTCGCGATCGGCGATCGTCACCGGGCTCCGGTCGGGCTTCTTTTCCGGCACCACGCCCTGCTGAAAATGCTTCAAAGCGGCGTCGCCTGCGCGGCGCGCAACCTCTTCCAACGCGCGCAATCCGTCCTGTCCGCCAATACGACTGATGTCGAACGCTTCGCTCATGAGCGGAGCATGACCTCTGGTTCCATCGTTTCCAATTGACGGCTCCGTCTTCTGTCTCCACGATAGCCCCTATGGCGCAACGGGGGTCGATCGTGCCATTCGCCGGCTGGCGGCGGACGCGGTTGCTGGGGGAGTCTCCTCTGCGACAAGCGGTGAGGTCCATCGGCGATCGGGCCGTCCGATTCGCCGAAGAGGTCATCGGCCAAGACCTCGACGCGCGCATCGCCGGCATCAAGACCCACCCCAACGAGCTCGGTCACGATCCGTTCGGCTTCGACCCGGAAACGAGCCGCTACGCCCTGGCCGTCGCCGCCCTCCTGCACCGACGCTACTTCCGAACCGAGGTCTTTGGCATCGACCGGGTCCCTCCGGGCAGGGTGCTCATCGTGGCGAACCACTCCGGCCAGCTGCCCGTCGACGCCGTGATGATCGCCAGCGCGATGATGCTCGACGCCGATCCGCCGCGGTTTCCTCGGAGCATGGTCGAGACCTGGACGGCGGAGCTGCCCTTCATTTCCACCCTCTATCCCAGGCTCGGCCAGGTCGTGGGCTCGCCGGAGAACGCCCGGCGCCTGCTTCGCCAGGAAGAGAGCCTCATCGTCTTTCCCGAAGGCGCCCGTGGCATCAGCAAGACCTTCGATCAGCGCTACCAACTCACCGATTTCGGCCTGGGCTTCGTCCGTCTCGCGCTCGAAACCAACACGCCCATCGTCCCGGTGGCGGTCATTGGCGGCGAGGAGCAGTACCCGTCCATTGCGGACTTCAAGCCCTTGGCGCGGCTCCTGAGGATGCCGGCGTTCCCGGTCATGCCGCAGGTCTTCTTCGGCATGCTGGCGCCCCTGCCCACCAAGTACCGTCTGTACTTTGGCGAGCCCTTCCATTTCGAAGGCGACCCCGACGACGACGACTCCAAAATCGAAGAGAAAGTCTGGCTCGTGAAGAGCACGATTCAGAGCATCGTGAACCGCGGTTTGCGCGAGCGTAAAGGCGTGTTCATCTGATCCGGACCCAAGCCATGCCGAACCCGCACACCAACAACCGAATCAAACCGAGCGCGCGCCGAGTGCGCGAGCCCGTTCGGGAGCGCCCGCCTGCGAGGGCGCCGGTCGCGCGCGGTGTGTTCGGTCATTCTGCAAAACCTTCGATCCCGGTCGCGATGCCTGCCGAGCCGGAGCGCCCAGCCGAGCCCGAGACGGGCAAGCGCCCCAAGCCCGTCACCGAAGGCGCGGTCTTGGTGACCGGGGTTTGTGGGCGTCTCGGGCGGCTTTTGGTCCGGGAGCTGCATCGAACCGACCGCGTCGTCGGCGT
>JABDJF010000826.1 GCA_013002645.1 Myxococcales bacterium | reverse complement strand
CGAACAGCAAGTCAGGGTCGACCGACACCGCCGGAAATGGCGCGCGGCCCGCGCTCGGCCGGCGGTGGATTCCGGCTCCGTTCACAGGTCTCAGGAGGTCGTGTCCGACGATCTCGGTGATTTCGCGATGAGTGTCGATATCGGTGTCTACGACATGCAGGTCAAGCTTCCCGCGGAATCCGGTTTCGCTTGGCTGGTCGAGCCGGAGGTGCAGATGAGCCTCAATGAGGGTGACCTTCGCCGGGACTATCGCTTGGAGCCTCCGGTCGCCGTCGGCGGGATCATCCGAAATGGCCAAGGGGAAACGGTACCCAACGCGCTCGTGCGCGGATACGTTCTTGATCCACGCAGCGTCGGAACCCGTCCTCTCCAGGTCGCCGAGGCCGTGTCCGGCGAAGACGGCAGCTACCGATTGCTCATCGCGCCCCGTCTCGTCGGCGAATGAACATGACCAAGATGGCTGCGAGCCCGAGCCACCCCGGCCAGTCTCCGACGCGCCCGTAGATGGTTTCCCCCTCGAGCATGCGGATGTCGTATCGAAGGTTCTCACGAGTGAGAAGGCCAGATTGGGCAACGACGCGGCCAAGCGGATCGATGACGGCACTGATGCCGCTGTTGGTAGACCGCACCATGTAACGCCTGTGCTCGATTGCGCGATACCGCGACAGCACCAAGTGGATCCAAGGTTCTTGGCTGTCGCCGAACCAGGCATCATTGGTGAGGTTGATGAGTACGTGAGGCTTGGCTTCGCGCACCATCTTTCGCGTAAAGCGGGCAAGCACGTCTTCGTAACAGACAGGCGTCGAGATTCGCCATGGCCCCAGGGTCAAAGGGCGAACGTGGGTCCCTGCGCTGAAGCGCCCGCTGTTTGGCGAGAGCTCGTAGAGGATCGGGAAGATGTCGCCGAAAGGCAGATACTCGCCAAACATCAGAAGGTAGGTCTTGTCGTAGGTCGAGCGCACGGTGCCTTCGCTGTCGGTCAGAAAGACCGTGTTGTAGACCTTGCGCGTGCCATCGATTCGCTCTGTCGAAACGCCTCCGAAGAGGAGCGGAGATTTCAACTCTTGCCGCACCAGATCTGCCGATAGCGGCACCCTGCGTGGAAGGCCGTCGACAAACGCCGACTCGGGCCAAATCAGCAAATCGAGCTCGCCTTGCTCTTCGAGTTGGCGGCTCTGTTCGAGGTGGCGGCGATGACCTTCGATGGCCTCGGTGCGCTTCTCGAAGATGCCCATGTTGACCTGGACGATTCCGATACGAAGGATGGGCGCCCCCTCGAGCTCGGCTTCGACTTGAGCGATGCGGACCATTCCGTAAACCGTCGTGAAGGCGACCGCAGCGACGGTGAGGCCCCAAAGGGCTTTGGGAGCGGGTCGAAGTGCTCGCCTCCAACGCCACGCCTCGTAGATCGAGAGGTTGACCAAGGCCATGACGACCGTCACGAGCATCGGTCCCCCGAGCTCTGCGATCTGTACGAACGCCGTCTGCGCGAAGAGGCTGTTGGAGAGATAGGTTGGAAAAAGCGAGGGGTAGAGCCACTCGATCAGCAGCAGCGTCGGGATGGCCACGACGCTCGTGCTCCAACCACGCTTTCGAAGGGCGCGGTAGACCAGACCGTAGACGGCGAAATTGAATCCCAGATAGGCGGAGAACAGCAACCAGAAGAGCGCGCTCGCCCCGTATCCATACCCAGAGAACACGTCGAGGAACTCGACGAGCCAGTGGTAGCCTCCAGCGCAGGTCACCGTGCCGTAGAGCCAAGCGACAGCAAGGCTGTGACGCCAGCTTCGCTCGAGGCCGAGCTCCAGCGCGCCCCAGAGCGGCACCAGGCAGACCAGGGACAGCGGCCAAACTCCGAATCCGGCCCAGCCGAGGAAATAGAATGCGCCCCCAAGCATCGCGAGTCCGTATGCCTCGCGGCGAGGCCTCGGGCCGGCGTTGTTGGAGCTGCTCTCGGTCACCGGGCGCTTCGTAGCACGCGTTCGGTGGATTCGCGCACGATCCCGAGCAAACGCTCGAGGTCGGCGTCTTCGATGTTGAGTGGCGGAACCAAATAGACGGTGTTGCCGAGGGGGCGGAGATGCGCGCCGAGCTCGAGGGCGGCTTCGGAGATCTCCCAGCCGACGGTACCCATGTACCCGCGCGCTCCAACGTCGAATGCAGCGCACATCCCCAGGGCTCGCGGCGAAGAAACACCGGCGACCTCGTTCATTTCCAGGATGCGAGCAGCGAGTCGCGCCGCCTTGGCCTTTGCGGCTTCCAGAATCTGCTCGTCACGATAGATCGCCAACACTTCCCGCGCGACCGCTGCGCCGAGCGGGTTGCCGCAAAACGTGTGCCCGTGCATGAGCGCGCGGCTCTTGTCCCCACGAAAGCCATCGTAGATACGATGGGTCGCCAGGGTCGCGGCAAAGGGTAAGACGCCGCCGGAGAGGCCCTTTGCCGTGCACAGTAAGTCGGGCGTGATGCCCGCCTGGTCGCATGCCCACATCGGGCCCGTTCGGCCGAAGCCGGTGAAGACCTCGTCTGCGATCAAGAACGTGTCGGCTCGCTCGGTTTCTTTTCGCAGCGCCGCGAGGAGCTCCGCCGGGTACATCCGCATGCCAGCGGCGCCCTGGACCAGCGGCTCGACGATTACAGCCGCGATCCGATCGGAATCCCTGCGCAGGAGCTCGAACAGCTGGTCAAACACCGGCTCCCAGTGCTGGTCGACTGCGTCGGCCGGTCTCTCGACATCAAATAGAATCGGGCGAAACACCGCACTGAACTCGTCGACAGCGCCTGCGCTCATCGCTCCCAGGGTGTCGCCATGGTAGCCACCGGGAAGGCCGAGGAAACGCGTCCGCGCCGGTCGGCCATTCTGCTGCCAATACTGAAAAGCCATTTTGAGTGCGACCTCGACTGCCGTGGAGCCGTTGTCGCTGTAAAAGACGCGGTCGAGCCCGCGTGGGGCGATGGCCGAGAGCTCGGCCGCAAGAAGGGCGGCCGGCTCGTGCGTCACGGCGGCCAGGGTGCAGTGCATCATCCGCTCGGATTGCCGCGCGATCGCCTCGCGAAGACGCGGATGTCCGTGCCCGAGATTGTTGCACCACCACGAGCCGCTGGCATCGAGCACCCGACGCCCATCCGATGAGATGAGCCAGGGCCCCTCGGCCCGATCCACCACGAAGAGCGAACGCCTTTCGTGGTCATCACTCGATGTGTATGGGCGCCAAAGGTGCGCCCGATCGAGGGCCATCAGCTCGTCGTCGGCGGTCATTGCGCGAACTGTGCGATGTGGTGACAACAAGCGCCAACCGGGGCGCAGCGAACGCGACACGGGAGTTCGATGGACGGGGTGGGTTCGGCGCTCGCGTGGGGGTGGTGGGAGGTGGTTGCGGGAATTGAGACCTGGTCAGGTCTAGTTGCACCGCCCGCCCACCCCCACCCGTAATCCTCCCTGGCG
>JABDJF010000819.1 GCA_013002645.1 Myxococcales bacterium | reverse complement strand
GGACTGGGCGCGGCGCACGAACATGGCGTGCTTCACGGAGATCTGAAGCCGGCCAACGTCATCTGGCCTTCTGAAGGGAGTCCGCGTGTCGTCGACTTTGGCGCCTCGAAGATCCTCGGTCTCGACCGGCTGACCGCGACCGGCGAAGTCAGCGGGACCCCTGCGTACATGGCGCCCGAGGTGTTGACCGGGAAGACCGACGTCGACCGGCGCATCGACGTGTATGGGCTTGGCGTTCTGCTCTACGAAGCCCTGAGCGCGAAAAAGCCGTTTTGCGACAAACATCTCGGCAGGCTCATGATGAAGATCGATGCGGGGGATTGCCTTCCGATCGATGCCATTGCCGAGGTGCCCGCGGCAATTGCACGGGTGATCGAACGAGCGATGCATTGCAACAAAGGCGATCGGTACGCCCGAATGGCCGACCTGAAGGCGGCCTGGCATGGGGCGCGCGGCGGGTGAGCGGTGCTGACGCGATTGAGCGACTCTGTGAGGAGGTCGGTCTGACCGAGCCGGAAGGCTGGGCGGCGTACCTCGACATTGCGCAGGCCTGGGACGCGCGGACGGACCTGACCTCGGCGCGTACGGAGACCGAGCTCGCGGAGATCTTGTTCTTGGACGCGGCCCAGGTGATCCGTGGGGAGTGGATCGAAGGCCCCGCTTCGCTCGTCGACGTTGGCGCTGGCGTTGGCGCACCGACGATTCCGATCCTGCTTGCCAACGCGACGTTGAGCGCCACCCTCGTCGAGCCGCGGCGAATACGATCCACATTCCTGAGGACCGCGGCCGGCGCGCTGGGGCTCTACGGCCGCAACACGGTGCTCGAACAAAAGGTCGACCCCGAGGACCCGATCGTCGAGGGCATCCCCTTCGGAATCGCGCTCTCACGGGCGACCTTCGCTCCGAAAGACTGGTTGACGATCGGCGCGCAGTTGGCTGACGAAGTGTGGGTGCTGACCGCGGGCACGGTCATCGATCCGCCGCCGGGCCTCGTGCTGGCTCGCCGACTGGACTACGAGGTGCCGTCCAGCGGCGCACCCAGGTGTATCCTAGGCTACCGCCGCTAAACGCGTACCGCTATCGGCGCTTGCGGGCCGGGATTATCTGGATGCGACGCCGCATCCCCTCGCCCTGCGACATGGTGCTCACACCCTCGAACTTGGCGAGAGACATGTGGACGACGCGTCGGTCGCGGGCGTTCATGGGCTGAAGTGTGACGACCTTGCCCTCCGTGACCGCGCGGTCCGCCTGGCGTTTGGCCATCGAAACGAGACCGTCGTCGTGGCGTTCCCGGTAGTCGCCGGAATCGACGATCACATGACGGCGCGCTTCGGGAAAACGATTGACCATCTTGTTGATCAAGAACTGAAGCGCGTCGAGTGTCGCGCCCTTCTTCCCGATCACGCGGCCGGAGTCTTCTCCGGTCACGTCTAGCTCGATGCGCTCGGCGTCAGAACGGATGTCGACTCGAACGTCGAGGTCCATCAGGTTGATGAGCTCTTCCAGAATCTCTGCGGCCTCTTCCGCCTTACCATCTCCGGCGTATCGGCTGGGATCTTCCTGCGTTTTCTGATCGAGAATCAGTGCTCCGTCACGGGGTTTACCTTTAAGCTCGTCCACGGCGAGTCCTCTTCTTTCTGCGGGGCTTGGCCTGCTTGGGGGCGGCGGCTTTGGTTTCTTCTGCCGCTTGATCGTTGTCGTCGTCGCTGTCGTCCGGGCTGGTCGCCAGGGCCGACGTTTCTTGGTCCATCTTCCAGTACATGTATCGCTGCTGCGTGATACCGATGGCGGAGCTGGTCACCATGTATAAGCAAAGACCTGTTGGCAGAAGCAGCATGAAGAACGTCATCATCAGCGGCATCGCGTAGAGCATGACCTTCGCCTGCGTCGCATCCATTTGGACCGGCGTGAGCTTCTGCTGAATGAACATCAGGGCGCCGAGGATGATCGGCAGCACGTAGAACGGGTCCGGGGACGAGAGGTCGGTCCACCACAGGACGAAGGGCGCGTGGTAAAGCTCGATGCTCGTCGACAGCGTCTGATAGAGCGCGAAGAAGATCGGCATCTGCAGAAGCACCGGGAGACAGCCGCCGAGCGGGTTCACCTTGTGCTTGCGCCAGAGCTCCATCATGGCGGCGCCCTTCTTTTCGCGATCGTCTTTGTAGAGCTCGTTGATCTTGTCGATCTCGGGCTTGAGCGCGCGCTGCTTGGCCATGTTCCGGAACTGCGGAATGACGAACGGTAGCAGCAGGACCCGAACCAAGAGAGTCAGCAAAATGATCGCAACGCCCCAGTTTCCGATGAAGCTGTAGATCGTGCGCAGCAGCCAGCTCATCCCGCGGGCGATGAAGCTGAACCAGCCAAGGTCGATCACGTTCGAAGCGCTGTGGCCGAACTCCTGAAGAGCGTCGTAGTCCTTGGGTCCGGCGTAGACTGCGGTTCGAAACGTCGCCGATTCCCCGGGGCCGATTTCCTGCGGCGCATAGACGAGCTTGGTCTCGAACAGGCTTCCGTCCGGCTCGTCTTTGGTGCCCCCGCGATCGGTCGACAGCATGTCGCATCGTTCGGCGGTGCCACCTTCGGGCGCCGCGATGATGGCAAAATACACGCTGCTCAGCGCCACGTATTCGACTCCCGGGCCGTGGCTGTGAGGCTGCATCGGCCGCGTTTCGTCCTCGCTCAGGAGCTCTTCGCGATCTTCGCGGAACGTTTCCTCGCCCTGCCCACAGATCCCGTGGCTGAGGGCAGGGGAGGGCCTTCCGATCATGCCGCCCTTTTCGTCGGTTCGGCGAACGTAGTGGGCGGAGGTGATCCCCAAGCCCACGGACCTCGATCGGGAATCGTCGTTGCGAACCTCGAAGGAGGAACGAAGCTGATAGGGAGGCTCGGCGAGCTCCCAGGTTCGGATGACCGAGACGCCATCGCCGGCCCACTCGAAGCTGAGCTTCTCCGTTGAAGACTCCCGGAGTCGCCAGCGTGCGTCTGCCGGTATCGTCACGCCGGAGAACGAAGGCGTCAGGGGCAGGTACTGTTCTTTGTCCGTCGTCACCAGTTCGAACGGGTCCCCCTCCTCGTTCAGGTACCGGTCGCCCTTGACCTGTAGACTCACCATCGCCGTGTTCAGGTCCGTAAAGGAGGCGACGAAGCCATCGTTCTCCAGTTGGTAGAGCTTCTGAGAGTCCGCACGGGACTTTGCATCGGCCGGCGAGATCTGTGTTGGGAGAGCCTCATCGGAGCCGCGTTCGCCAAGCTCGGGCGCCTGGACCGGAGCTTGCCCGACGGGCTCTTCCGTCTGCGCTCTGGGTGGTGCGAAATACTGAACGGCCAGGATTGCACCGAGCGCCAACAGGGGCAGCATCATCAGCGCAACGGGTGGCTGCTTTCGATCATCCATGCCGCGCCTCGTGCGGATGCTCTTGGTGCGGCGCCGGGTCATAGCCGCCCGGATTCAATGGATGGCAGCGTCCGATTCGCTTGATGCCGAGCCATGAACCTCGCAGCGCGCCGAACCGCTCGATACACGTCGCAGTGTAGTGCGAGCAAGATGGCTCAAACCGGCACGAAGGGCCGATCAGACGCGAGAGCGTCATTTGGTAGAGGCGAATCAAGCATAGAAGCGCCGCCCGAATCATCCCGCGCCCTCGATCTGAAGCTTCCGCGCTGCGCGCCCGAGCTCACTCAGCAGCGAGCCATAGCTGATCTCGGTAGCGCCGCGTTTCGCGATGAACACCAGGTCGTGCGACGCCGGAAAAAGCTGCCGGTTGCGCCGAAACACCTCGCGAACCACCCGCTTGATGCGATTTCTCTGAACGGCGGTTCCCACTTTCTTCGTCACGGTGATCCCAAGTCGCGTGTTTTGTAGTGCATTAGGTAGGACGACGATGAGAAAGTGGGGAGTGTGGATTCGTCGCCCGCTGAGCTGTGCCTGTTTGAATTCGTAGCGCTTCTTGAGCCGATCAACGCGTCGAAACCTCCGCGGTCCGTCGCCGATTGCGCTAACCCTTGGTGGTGTGCGAGGCATGATCGCACGGTGTCGGGCTACTTTTTGTAGCAGGACACGGTGAGGCGCTTGCGCCCCTTACGACGACGGGCGTTGATGATGCTCCGCCCGCCCTTGGTCTTCATACGCGCGCGGAACCCGTGCGTCCGAAGACGGCGCTTGCGATGTGGTTGATAGGTCCGCTTCACTGCAATGCTCCCGACAAATAAGAGTGCGGGAAGAAAGCACGGGGTCGGGGGGGTGTCAAGTCGCCCCAATCAGCCTACGACCCCCACGAAACTACTTGATTTCACTACACTAGTTGGCCAAAGGCCCGCGTCCCGGAGGCTGGTGTATCTCCCGCTTCCCACGATGAGGTGATCGAGGATGCGAATATCGAACAACGACCCCGCCGAGACCAGGCGCTGCGTGAGCTCGAGGTCCTGTCGGCTTGGATCGGGGTCCCCGCTGGGATGATTGTGGATGAAGATCGCCCCGGACGCCGATTCGGACACCAAGAGTCGAAAAACCTCGGCTGGATCGACCTGGCAGCTCGTCCGCCCGCCGCGCGCGACTTCGCGCTCCGCCCGCGCGCGGTTCTTCGCATCGACGCAAACCACGATGAACCGCTCGATAGGGCTCGCCATGAGCCGGCGCCCGTACCGTTGGAAGACCTTCTCGCTGGTCGAAAGCGGCGCCACGTCGAGGTCAGGCCGAACCATGCTGCGTGACCCCAGCTCGAACGCTGCCGCGAGGCGGGCTGCTTTGGCCGGGCCGATTCCGGCGATGCGAGCCAGCTCGGCGACACTCATTCGGGCGAGCGCCCAGAGCCCCCCGGTCTCTTTGACGATGCGGATGGCCAAGGAGCTCACGTCCTCGCCGCTTCGCCCGGCGCCCAGGATCAGTGCAAGGAGCTCTGCATTCGAGAGGGTGCTTGGGCCAAGGCGCGAGAGTCGTTCTCGGGGACGGTTCATGACGGCGAAAGGGGTGCAGCAGACGTGCCAAAGGCAGAGCGACGGATTTCGAAGTCTTGGCGGGACGGGAACCGGCGCATTCAATGGCCTCGCCGGCGGCCACCAGCACGAGGGTCGCGCGCCGCGATGCCGAGCAGGACAGGGCAGCGGCTCGAGGCTATCTTCGTCTCCACATGAAGATTCGGATCGCTCTCCTGCTCGTCGTCGCCCTGCTCGCCGCCTTGGCTTGGACCTTCGTCAAGAGGCCTTTGGCCGTTCCGAAGGCCATCGGGCCTGCGCTTCCGTCTCCGGCGTCGATCGAGGGGGTGTCGTTTTCGGTGATTCGGGGTGCCGAAATGAAGAGCCAAGAGGGTTTCGCCGTTCGCGGTGGCTCTTTGACGAAGCCCTTCATCACTGCCGTCGCCGCCTTCATGGTCGAGCACCCCCGGGGACGCTTGCTGATCGACGCGGGCGCAGGGCGACGGGTGACGGAACACCTGAAGACGACCCCGTTTCTCTTGCGGGCCCTTGCAAGCCTGACGATGAAGGCGCCGACCTTGGACGCGCTCGCGTCGCGGGGTCTCGGGCCTCGAGACCTTCGCGGCGTAGTGCTCACGCACTCGCACTGGGATCACGTGAGCGGCCTCGAGGACCTGCGTGAAGTGCCGGTTTGGATCACCCCCGAGGAGCTTGCGCACGCCCGGTCCGAGGATGAGGGCGGGAAGCTGTATCGCCAGCTCGAGTCGCGCGGTCAGTTTCTGCTCCAAGAGTTGCGGTTCCTGGGCGACCGCTATGGTCCGTTTGCCAGGAGCCACGACTTCTTCGGCGACGGCAGCGTCGTGCTCGTGCCGATGCCTGGGCACACGCCAGGGTCCATCGCCGTCTTCGTCAGCTTGCCCGACGGCAAACGGTTCTTGGTGATCGGCGACACGTCATGGACCCGAGAAGGTGTCGACTGGCCGGCGGAAAAGCCCTGGCTGGCCCGGCGAATGGTCGATTTCGACGCAGCAGAGGTCCGCGATCAACTGCGGCTGTTGCATCAGCTTCAACGCGCGAACCCCGAGCTCGTCATCGTCCCCGCCCACGACCCCCGAGTCCACGTCACCATCGCGACGTTCTGAGCTGGAGATCAACCGTACGATCGGAGAACGGCTCGGCGTCATAGCGGGGCACGGAAAAACCCGCGACACGGGGCTGCGTCGAACGGCTCGGCTTGGCGCTGCCGCGGATGTGGTGGGGGGAGTTGCGGGGCTTGGTGGGTGGTTTGGTTCGGTTACACCGCCCCGCCCACCCCCACCCGTAATCCTCCCTGGCGCGGCATTCGCTGCGCTTTGCCTTGCCGGCGCACTTGCGCCGAGCTTCGCCGTTCCGGCTCGCGCTGCCGCCTGCTGTGTGCTGTGGGGACACGCGGCGGTCTCAAGGGGCTGATGCAACGAGTTGAGCAAATTTGTGGGCCGGTGTCATCCATTCGAGAGTCTCGCGAGGACGGGTGTTGAGCTCATCAGCGATCCGGTTG
>JABDJF010000813.1 GCA_013002645.1 Myxococcales bacterium | reverse complement strand
GACTTGACGCACGCGCCCGCCGCCTCTTCAATGGACCGACGGGATGTACGCGGTTGTGATCACGGATGAGGGTGGCGTCCGGCGCAGGCTTGATTTTTCCAAGCCAGAGCTGACCGTGGGTCGCGTTCAGGGCAACGACATCGTTTTGGCGAAGCGTAACGTGTCGAAGCAGCACGCGCGCCTGACCCTCGAGGACGAACAGCCTGTCGTGGTTGACCTGAACAGTACGAACGGAACCTGGGTCAACGGCCGCAAGATCACCGCGGCTCAGCCGCTGAAGCAGGGCGACAAGATCTACATTGCCGACTTCATCATCACGCTCGAGCCCGCCGACGAACGTTCGCAGACAGAGGGCGCCATGCCTCGGGTCTCTGAGCCGCCTCCACTACCGAAGCAGCCCGCCCTACCTGCGACGAGCGGGATTCCGATCAGGCGCTCGATCGCAGCGCGGCGTCCGACGCCGGGAGGCTCGAGCGTGCCCGGAATCCAACCCGGCGGGAGTGGAACGGTCAGCCCTCCCAGAATTCAACGCAGAGAGACGAGCCTGCCGCGCGCGCGTGCGAAAACCGAGACCGAAATTTCGATTGGCGATCCGCTGAACAACCTGCTCGGCCGTCTCGCTAAGCGCATGGACATCGACGACATCAACCCAGCCTCCATGAAGAATCAAGAACGCTGGTCGGCTGCGCGAGCTGCGATCGCCGAGACGTTCCTCGCCATGCAAACGGACGGCCTGGTGCATGCCGACATGGACATGCGTGGATTGGCCCATGAAGCGCTACATGAAGCCGTCGGCCTAGGCGCTCTCGATGATTTGCTTTCCGATGAATCGGTTCTAACGATCGTGGTGAACGGCCACAAGAAGATCTTCGTCGACAAGGGTGAGGGGCTGGAGGCCACAGCCCTGCAGTTCTCCTCGGCGCGGGCGGTTCAGAGGGTCGCGCGACGGCTGGCCGCGGAATGCGGTCAAGAGCTCGAAGGCCGCCCCGTACTCAATGGGCGACTCTCGTTTGGCCCCAGCGTGACGATCCTGCAGCCGCCTCTGGTGATGGGCGGTTCGGTGATCGAGCTCCGCGTGCACAGCCCGAGCTCGCTCGAGCAGCTCTCAGAGAAAGGTTGGCTGAGCGCTGACGCTGCGACGTACCTGACGAAGGCCGTTGCAGAATGCCGGAACATCGTCGTCGCTGGGCCTCGCGGCTCAGGCGTGACCAAACTGATGTCGGCCTTGGTCAAAGAGCTGCCGGAAGGCGAAAATACGGTCAGCATCGAGTCGATTCCCGAGCTCGACATCGATCGGGACCGGGTGGTTTCTCTGACGGCGGCCGACTCGGGTATCCGTCTGAGCGATGCGATCGCGCATGGCGCGCGACTGCACGCCGAGCACTTGGTGATCAACGATCTGTCCGGAGCCGAGACGATGGCTGCATTGACCGCGGTCCTAGGACGGGAACCAGGTCACCTTCTCGGCGTCCACTGCTGGAGCAGCAAAGACGCGATTGAGAGTCTCATGCTTGCGGCTGGCGCGACGGGAGCGGACCGTGCTTACCTCGCGCAGCTGCTCGCTAGCGCCGTCGACCTCGTGGTTTCCATGCAGCGCGGGCCAGAGGGGCAGCGCGTGAACGCGATCCTCGAAGTTCAAGGTCACGAAGGCGGGGATGTCAGCTACCAGTCGGTCCCGTTCTGAGACGAGCGCCGTTGACGCCTTCGCGCATGAAGTCTATCGGCGCTTCGCTGACGCCAGGTGCCGGATATGCGGGGTAGGCGAAGTAGTAGCCTTGTCCGAAGTCGGCCCCGCAATCGATCACGATCTTCATCTCGGTTTCCTGCTCGATGCCTTCGGCGACGACGCGCGCGCCTAGCTCGTGGCAGAGTTGGACGATATGGCGAACCAGCACCTGCGTGCGACGATCGTCGGCCAGGTCAGCGACCAAGGTTCGATCGAGCTTCACGATCTCGGGCTTGAGGTCCGCGATGTATTTCAGGTTCGAATACCCAGCGCCGAGGTCGTCGACCGCGAGCAGCACCCCTTTGCCCCGGATCTCCCGGAGAACGCTGTGGCAGTACGCGAAATGGGTCAGCGGGACCGACTCAGTCACCTCGAGGTAGACAGGTGAGTCGTGGGTGAAGATTGGGTCATCGGGTTGCACGAGCCAAGACTCGTCGAATTCGTTTGGATGCACGTTGAGAAAGAGTGGGATTCCCGGACAGTGCGTCGTGGAGAGCTCGCGAATTGCGCGGCCAAGGGCGCCGACGCATCGCGACTGGATCGCCTCGTCGAAGAGCTTAGGTGGATTGATCCAGTGGGGTGAGTTGCTTCGAACCAAGGCCTCGTGAGCAAACGGCTCCATCGTCGCAAGCGCGACGATTGGCTGATACACCACGCTCAGGTCTCCGAGCGTGAGCACGTCGGGTAGGCCTCGCATCGTGCGGAGCCGGGGGATCCCCGCTCGACGCGCCTGGGTGTTCTTCAACCAGTTGCGGAAGTTCGTCACAAGTGCCCCACCACGGTAAGTTTACACTAACATGGCAGGCTTCGGCCAGCCCCCTTTGCGGGCGCTCCTGGCGCCTTTAGGAGGCCTCTGGTATGCCCCGCAACGATGAAAAACCCCACATCCATCGGCCCGCCGCAGGTAAGCGCCATGGGAACGACCCTCGAGCGCCACCTGCTCGATCGACAGCGCCGGATGCCCGAAGCCACCGGCGATTTCACTGGGCTTTTCCAGCAAATCAGCCTGGCCGCCAAAATCATAGGCAGCCGCGTCAGCAAAGCGGGGCTCTCGGGGATCCTCGGACGCACCGGAACGACCAACGTGCAAGGCGAGCAGGTCCAGAAGCTCGACGATTTTGCCAACAACGTGATCGTGAGCACCGTCGAGGCAGGCGGCCATGTCTGCGTGATGGGAAGCGAGGAGGTGGAAGAACCCATTCAGATCCCTTCGCAATATCCGCAGGGCAAGTATGTGCTGCAGTTCGATCCTCTCGACGGCTCGGGCAACATCGACATCAACGCATCGATCGGCACGATCTTTTCGATTCACCGTCGCCTGACTCCGGAAGGTGAGCCGGGAACCTTGCAGGACCTCTTGCAGCCCGGTGTTGACATCGTGGCTGCCGGCTATGTGGTCTACGGCTCGTCCAACATGCTGGTTTATTCGACGGGAGATCAAGTCGACGGCTTCACCTACGACCCGGGAGTCGGCGAGTTCTTCTTGTCGCACCCCAACATCAAAATTCCCCAGCGCGGCGGTATCTACTCGATCAACGAAGGCAACTACCACAAATGGGACAAGCGTATTCAGAGCTGGGTCGACTGGATCAAAACGCCGACCGAAGACAAGAAGTCCTACCGCTTGCGTTACATCGGCGCGATGGTTGCCGACCTGCACAGAACGCTTCTTCGCGGCGGAGTCTTCGTCTACCCGCCCGACAAAAAGAATGCGAGCGGCAAGCTCAGACTTCTTTACGAAGCCTCTCCGATGGCATTCCTGGTCGAAGCCGCCGGCGGCGCCGCGTCGGATGGCAAGAACCGAATCCTCACGATTGAGCCGAAAGCGCTGCACCAGCGCACGCCTGTGTACATAGGCAGCCCCGACGACGTCGCCGACGTGCTGCGATTCGCCAACGGCTGAGCCGCTCAGAACTTCGGCATCATTTGGAAGGGCACCTCGGTGCGCACGCAGCCGTTTTCGGGCTTTGGGAACTTCCACGTCTTGGCAATGCGCTTGACGCAGTTGTAGACCTGCGGATCCTTTAGAGAACCGCTCACCGAGACCGCTCTTACGCTACCGCTGGCGCCAATCGTGAGCAGGACCTTCATGGAGCCCTGAAGCAGGTTGTCGTCTTTCAGACGTCGCTCGTAGCACGTCTGCACCTGCTTGCTCGGCTGCCCTCGAATGACCTGGCTGAGCTGAGCCGCTGCAATGGTACCGTTGCAAATCCAGTCCGCCGGTCGAGTCTCCGCGGCTTCGCCGGGCGCTGGTTCCGGCTTCCTTTCTTCGCCCGCGCCGAGGCCTGCGTCGTCCTCTGGGATTTCGATTTCAGGCGCGAACTGGGCCCTGGGCTCGACATCGACCTCGGAGTCCGTTTGAACGAGCTCGGCCCCCGGGCCCGATTCGCAATCCCGGCCGACGAACCAAAGGACGCCGGCGACCAGGAGGAGGACCAAGGCGATGATGCCAAACTTGCCGTCGTTCTTCTTCAGTGGCGGTAGGCTAGAGCCCTGGGTCACATCCCCTCGCTTTCCCCAGTCC
>JABDJF010000795.1 GCA_013002645.1 Myxococcales bacterium | reverse complement strand
GCGCCGACTCGATAGCGCCGCGAAATGTAGAACCGCTCGACTTGAATGTGCGCGAGGACCCGGTCGAGGTCCCCCCGGTACGCCGTCAGCAGCGCCTGAAAAATCTGCTGGTTCTTTCGGGCAAGTTGGCCCGTCCACACCCAATCGGGCGCCGCTTCAGAAAGCCCTCCCGACTCGTAGACCCTGGCAATCAGTTGCTGTCGGACATCGCGAGGCAGCAAGAGAAGCGGATGCTCTCGGACCGAGCTCTGAAGCTTGGCGATGATTCGCGCTTCGGGCAGGTGTGCGAACGATTCACCCGGGCTGAGCTCGTCCGAGGCCGTCGTGAAGCCGATCCCCGCCCCTTCGCGCGCCCTCGGGAAGATCCACGAGAAGCGATACAGGGCGCCATCGTCGGTGTCCGAATAGGCCTCGAGCCCGCGCATTAGGCAGGCGGCGAAGGTCGACTTGGCGCTGCCGTTGGGCCCGTGCAGCAGGACCAGCCGGTTCGCACGGCCTTCCCTCTCGAAGCCGTCCAAGATTCGGTAGAACGATTCCTGCGCGACTTCATGGCCGGCGAGGCGATCCCGGAGCATCAGCTCCGCTTGGTGGCCGCTGCTCGCTTGCCCAAAGTCGAGGTCGAAGAGCTTCCACCGCCTGGAGCTCCCACTGGGGCGCTCGACTTCGTGAGAACCGAAGAAGTCCAAACAGTCCTTGAGGTAGCGGCTGGAGTCGCGCGTGTAGCGGCGGGGGTTGTCTTCGACGAGGTCCAGGTACTCTCGAAACGACAGCACCCGCTTTTGCGCGTCGAACCGCGTTTTGACGTCCGCGCGGATCGTTTCGAGCGCCGTCTTGAGTCCCCCGTCGCTCATCTCACTCCACCTTGAGTTGCATCGCCACCGTTCGCTTCTCGAGGATACAGTTTTCTTCGGTGCACATGGCAAAGGAAACGTCACAGGTCACTTCGTGGTCGCCTGCCGCGGAAGGTTCCAACCCTGCCAGGAAGCGCACCCTTTCCTCGCCGAACTCCTTCGCGTCGTCTTTCAGCAGCTCGGTTTTTGCGAGCGCAACCCCGGGCGCTGCTTTGAGGTCGACCCGGATGGGGTACTCCTCGTTCACGTGCCAATCACCGCGCCCTTCGAGCGCAATCTCGACCTCGCCGGTTTTGCCGATTCGGTACCCGCCCGCCGACGGAGCGACCGCGAGCACAAACGAGGCGGTCTCGATGCGGGGTCCGACGGGCCCTTGTGCCTCGCCTGGGGCAGCCGCTTGCTCGGCAGCGTGGTCGTGATGGTGCTTGGCGTGGTCATGCTCGCCGGCCTTCGGAGACGGCGCCCCTCGTTCGCAGCCGGCAAGGGCCAGCAAGAGAGCAAAAATCGAAACCAGGTACCCCATGTTCATATTCATCACTCCGTGCTTAGTCTACGACGTAGGTCGAGGTTACGTCGAACGCCAAGCTATGGTCCGGACAGCTCGACCTCGGTTGGGACATCCTTCATTGGGTGACGAAGGAAGTAGTCGATTTTCTCGCGGACGGCGTCTGAATTCGGCGAGAGGTGCCAGCGGGCAATCGGCTCCGGTGACTCGGGATCGGCCGCCCATTTGACGAAGACGACAAACGAGCCTTCGAGCAACCGGTCCTCGTTGACGCGGACGGTCTCGTAGCCGGGCTCGTCATCGCCCACGCGAAGCACGAGCTCTTTCGGCGAGCTGCCCTTGAGCCGGTTTTTCGCTTTGACGGTGAGCCGATAGGACGACCGCCGGCTGACGAAGTCCGACGAGAGCGAGCTCACCCGTACCACCGAGATGAGATCGGCCCGGCCCACGCGGCGCTCGAACGCGCCGGTCCACTCGCCTTCGACGATGACGGGCGCTTCGACGAGGTCGACCGCATTGTCGAAGAGCGGCGCGTCCGAGGGACGAAAGTCAGGCGCCGGCATGTTGGACGACGCCGCCGCACATCCAAGCCCCCAGCAAGCGATGGCTGCAATCAGCACACGCACGGGAGGTAGCCTAGCACGCCTGCGCGGAAGCGAACGCCGACGGATCGAGCGGCGTCCCCCATAGCCTGACCAGGTCTTCGGGGAACGGGGCAGTCAGCGTCGTCGCCTCGCCGGTGCTCGGATGGCTGAGCTCGAGCTCGTAGGCATGAAGGGCCTGTCGGTCGTGACCGAGGCGATGCAGTAGCTCGTCGGTCATCCCGGTGTCGATGTAGTCGAGAAACGGCTGCGAGCCCTCGGGGCCGTAGAGCTTGTCGCCGATGATTGGAAAGCCAATCGCGCTCAGGTGAACGCGGAGCTGGTGTTGCCTGCCACTCTCGGGCGCGAGCGAAACGAGCGTAGCGCCGTCACGGCGAGCAACGACGCGATAGCGCGTCACCGAGGGATAGCCTTCTCCTTCGGGTGTCACTTCCATCAAGATGTGCAGCCCTTCCTTGGCTCGGTCCATCGGAAGCGCGATGCGGCCTTCATCGTTGGGCATCACCCCGCGCACGATCGCCAAGTAGCGCTTGCGGACGCGGCGATTCTCGAAGGCGATCTTCAGGCTGCGTTCCGAAGCACGGGTGCGGCCGCACACCAGCAGGCCGCTCGTTTCGCGGTCGAGCCTGTGCGCGATCTGCGGCGCGTTCTCTCCAAAGCGCTGCTTGAGCAAATGGGTCAAGGTGTTCTTGTGGTACGAAGCTGACGGATGCACGGGGAGCCCGGCAGGCTTGTTGACCGCGAGCACGGCGTCGTCCTCGTAGAGCACGTCGAAGTAGAGCGGGACGTCAGGCTCATCGAAAGGTGGCCTCACGAGAACCACGAGCTCGCCGGTGCGAACACGTTCGCTGGCCCGGCGGCGGGTGCCGTCCGCCCGATAGGCGCATGCCCGGACGACCTCTTGGGCACGCGTGCGGGAGAGCCGCGGGATCCGATGCTGGATGAACCGGTCGAGCCGCTGGCCCGCGTGTTCGGGCGCCACGGGAAACGTCAGGATGATGGAGGCCGGATCACAGCCCGGTGGGAGCGGCGCCCTGGGACGTCTAGGTGGACGTCTAGGCGGCCTTGACAACCTTACCCGAGCGAATGCAGCGCGTGCAGGCCGAGACTCGGCGGACTTCGCCATCGATGAGCGCTCGAATCGACTGCAGATTGGGCTGCTGCCACTTGCGGGTCTTGATGTTCGAGTGGCTCACCTTGTGAGCTTTGTGGCGGTTCTTACCGCAGAAATCACATGTCTGTGCCATGGTCGGTTTCCGAGTCTTTAGGGAGCCGCGATGTAGCATCGCTGTTGGAGGGTCGCAACAACGCGGCCTCGCACCGGACGCCGATCAACGATAGAACCAAGCACAATGCGGGTGGCGGGCGCAATCACTGGGCTCTTGGTGCTCGGGACCTTTGTGATTCCCAGCACCTACGGGCCGAAACGAGAACCAGTCTCAGCGGGTCGAGAGGGGACCGAACCACGGATCGTCTCGTCCAAGGAGCTCGACCTGGGATCGGCCACGTTGTCGGGGCGAGTCTATGATGAGCGTGGCGCTCCGCTCGAAGGGGCGACCGTGTCGCTCGCGGGCAGCGGGTTTTGGCCGGCTCGCTCCGTTCGAAGCGGGGTCGCCGGGCGGTTTCACTGGACGAAGATCCCAGCTGGCATCTACGAGCTCCGGGTCTCCAAGGGGCCGCTCGTCGCCCCGGCGCTGGACGGCCTGATCCTGGACCCCGGCGCCAAGCGCGCCTTTGGAGTGCAGCTCGTGCCCGGCTGGACGGTGGCGGGCCGGGTCCTCGATCTGCAAACGGGCCGTCCGATTGTGGACGCCGAAATCACCGTGGCCTCCGGGGTGCTTGGCCTCCACACCCGGCGCACACGAAGCGACGGACGCGGCCGGTTCGAGCTGGCGGGGGTGTTTGGGAACGAGCAGAGCCTTTACTTCGAAGCAGACGGGTACGTGACCGCAGGGCCACTTCGACAGGGCACCTCGGATCCTGAGATGACGGTTCGGCTCGGGCGCGCCTCTACGATGCAAGGGCGTGTCGTCGATGAGCGGGGCATGCCTGTCGAAGCGGCGCTCGTTCGTGCGTTTGGGGAGAGGGAGCTGCGCGCCGCGACGCTTGGCTCCACTG
>JABDJF010000783.1 GCA_013002645.1 Myxococcales bacterium | reverse complement strand
GATCTCGACCCAGGCGGACGCCTCGTCGGTAACCCGATGGTAAAGCGTCACCGAGTCCAAGAGGCGCTTGCGGTCGACGTTGATGAACGTGGGTAGGCCCGCGCGAACATCGCGATCGACCCAGATTCGCCAGACCGCGTAGCCGTTGGAAGTCCGGAGCGCCTGCATGTTCCGAACGAGCTCGGCGTCGACCTCCCGCAGCCATGCAGAGTGTTCCAAGATCGACTGCATGCCGGGAATGTCCGCGGCCATCACGACCCAGTCATACTCTTCTCGTTCAATCCGAAATCGTTTGCCTTCGCCTCGCTCGATTTCGGACACCGGCGAGCTCAGCCGAATCTCGACTTCATTGGCTTCGAGATGCGCGCGAATTGGGGCGAGGAGCGTCGTCTCGTAGTCGCCCGCGGGATAGTCGTAGAGCAAACCGTGGTCATGGCTGAGGTAGTAGAAGTGGAAGGCACGAAGGACGTCCGCCGTCGATAGGTTGGCCTCGTCTGAAAAGAACGCGCGGGCAAAGGTTCGAAAAGAAAGCCGGAGCTCGGGGGGAAGATCCGCTTCTTCGCAAAAGCGCCCGAAAGGGATCGCATCGTAGGCTTCGTATGTGCGTTCCATGTCGAACCGAACGAACGAATCGAGGCGTTCGCGCGTCCGCTTGGGTATGACATCGCGCCAGCGATAGAAGCCGCGCCGGCCGAGGTCGACGATGTTGAGTGCGGGCACGGTCTCCACGTTTCCGTAGCTTTGCGGCTCGAGGTCGGCGTGGAGGATTACGTAGTCCTCGATTGCGCGGAAATCCTTCCGGACCCCCAAGCGGTCGAGGAATTCGTTCAAGTTGTAGTACTGCCGGAAGAACGCATGAAAGCCGTGCTCGACAGTCTGTTCCCCGGTCCCCACGGGGACCTTCCACGCACCGATCTTTCCGCCAAGGTACGCGTTGCGCTCGAAGAGCGTGACGGCGATGCCGCGTTCGCCGAGCGCGGACGCGGCGCCGATGCCCGCCAGCCCGCCGCCGAGCACGGCCACCCTGGGCGCGGCTCCTCCGACCTCGCGTGGCAGCGTCTGGTCGGCCGGCTCGACTTCATGTCGGTAACCACCCAGCCTACGCTCGACGACACGCCCGACGGCTCGTTTCAGCCGCCCGCCGCGGGCCGCAAGCCAAACCAGCAGCAGGACGGGCACGCACCACCAAATGCTCACTTCAACACCCTCTTTTGCTGTACCATGCGCGCAATCTGCAGCAATGCAGCTCCAGACGCTGTCTAGATGGCGTCCAGGTCTTGTCAAGGGAACGAGAAGGCCACATACGACGAGGATGACTGGGGAACAGTGACTGACCTGCACGACATTGGGGTCCTCGGAAGCGGACCAGCGGCTCTTGCAGTCGCCTCCGCATGCGCCCGCCGAGGCGCTTCGGTCACCCTCGTTGCGCCCGAGCCGCGCTCGCCTTGGCTCCCGAACTACTGCCTCTGGGCCGACGAGGTGCCGCTCGAGCTCCAGGACCTGACCGAGCAGTTTTGGCCGCAGATCACCGCGGCCACGGCGCTCGGCAGTCGAACCCTGGATCGCCAGTACGTCAAGCTCGACACAGAAGCGCTGCAGTCGCACTTCTGGGATGCCCTCGGAGCCGGTTCCGTCCGCGTCGTGCCGCAGTCCGCGATCCGTTTGAGCCATCAGCCGAGCTCGACGATCATCGCTACCGACGATGGTGCCGAGCACCAGGTCCAGGTCGTGATCGATGCGTCAGGAGCTCGGACGCCGTTCGTCCGCCGCGTCCACTCTCGTCCGCCGGCGTTTCAGACCGCGTATGGCTTGCTCTTGGACGCGCCGCGGCACGGTTTCGATCCCGCGCGAATGGTGCTCATGGACTTCCGGCCGGTCTCGGACGCCGCAAAGGAGCCGCCGTCGTTTCTGTATGTGCTCCCGCTCAGCGGCGGCCGTGTGTTCGTCGAGGAGACTTCGCTAGCCCGCCGCCCGGCCGTGTCGATGGACCTGCTGCGCGCTCGCCTCGAAGCCCGTTTGGAGTCACTGGGGCTTGCCCGGGCCACGCGCCTTGCGCAAGAGCACTGTTCGATCGCCATGGGCCTGGGCTTGCCCGCGCCCGGGCAATCCCTGGTGCCGTTTGGTGCCGCTGCGGGGATGGTGCATCCGGCGTCCGGCTATCTCATGTCGCACATCCTGCGGAAGGCGGCGCCCGTCGCGGAGTCCATTCTCGATGGTCTCGACTCAGGCGGGGTCGACGCAGCGCTAGCGGCGGGCAACGCCGCGCTGTGGCCCCGGGCACACCGAAGGGTGTGGGAGATCTATGGCTTCGGGCTCGAGGCCCTGGTCGGCATGAGCGGTTCGGAAACCAACCGATTCTTCGATTCGTTTTTCAAGCTATCCCCAGACGATTGCGCGGGTTTCCTCGGGGGCAGACTATCTCCTTCGAGGCTCGGCGGGGTGATGACGAAACTGTTTCGGGGTTTGCCGCCGTCGGTGCGTTGGCACCTGGTCCGAACGGGCCTAGTTGGGGGGGTCGCTCCACTTGCGAGATCGGTTCTCCAACAAGGTGTGAGATGAGCGCCGCAAGACCCACTGCACTCGTCATTGGCGCAGGCTTTGGAGGTCTTGCCGCTGCTGCGCGTCTACGCGCAAGAGGTCATCAAGTCACCATCCTCGAGGCTGGAGGGCAACCGGGAGGCCGGGGCCGGGCGTTTGAAAGCGAAGGCTTCCATTTCGACGCCGGTCCCACGGTCATCACCGCGCCTTACCTTTTCGACGAGCTCTTCGAGCTCTTTGGCAAAGATCGCAGGGACTATTTCGAGCTCGTGCCGGTCGATCCCTTCTACCGCGTCGTGTTCCCCGACGGACGGAGCTTCGACTACGTTGGCGACGACGAACGGCTGTTCGAACAGATCGCGCGGTTCAACCCGGCCGACGTAGCCGGGTACAAAAGGCTGGTCGAGCACTCGAAGCGAATCTTCGATGTGGGCTACACCGAGCTCGTCGACGCAGACTTTTCAAAGTTTGGCGACATGATGCGAATCGTTCCTGATTTGGTGCGGCTCAGGGCGTACAAGAGCCTGTACGGGCTGGTGGCGCACTACATCAAGGACGACGCACTCAGGCAGGTCTTCACGTTTCAACCCTTGCTCATCGGTGGCAACCCGTTCCGCGTGCCCGGCATCTATCTTCTGATCCATTGGCTCGAGCGCAAATGGGGCGTTCACTTCGCAATGGGAGGCACGACGGCCATCGTCCAGGGGCTGGCGCGCTTGCTTGGCGAAGTGGGCGTCGATCTGAGGCTCAACGCGCCCGTCGAGCGAATCGAGGTGCAGAACGGCCGGGCCAAGGGCGTCCTGCTCGGCGATGGAACCTTCCTCGAATCCGAAATCATCGTATCCAACGCGGACCCGGCGATGGTGTACACGAAGCTGCTCGACCCTTCGGACCGGCGAAAGCATTCCGACGCCTCGATTGCGCGGAAGCGCTACTCCATGAGCCTGTTCGTCGGCTACTTCGGCGCGAAGAAGACCTACCCAGACCTCGCGCACCACTCGATCCTCCTCGGTCCTCGCTACCGGGGTTTGCTGACGGACATCTTCGACCGAAAAACGCTTTCCGACGACTTTTCGCTTTACCTCCATGCGCCCACGCGGACCGACCCGAGCTTGGCGCCACCCGGAGGAGAGAGCTTCTACGTCCTGTCTCCCGTTCCAAATCAGGAGAGCGGGATCGACTGGTCCGTCGAGGGGCCCCGGTACATGGATCGAATCCTCGACGCGCTAGACGCGGACCACTTGCCCGGCCTGCGCGACAATCTCGTTACGCAGTTCCACGTCGATCCGACGTATTTTGCGGGCGAGCTTCGGTCTTATCGGGGAGCCGCGTTCGGGTTGGAGCCGACCTTGCGTCAGTCCGCTTACTTCCGTTTTCACAACGCGTCCGAAGACGTTGCGGGCCTCTACTTCGTCGGAGCTGGGGTTCATCCAGGCGCGGGTCTTCCCGGCGTGCTCTCCTCTGCGAAAGTTCTCGACAGGGTGGTGCCAGCACCTGCAGCCCAAGGGCGCGCGCTTTCACTGCCCGAGGCGGTGACCGCGTGAGCTCGCGCGAGGCGACGGCACGTGAAGCAGCGCACTGGCGCATCCTTTCCGCCCGCGCTCGCTCGTTTCGCTGGGCCTCGGCTTTTCTGAGTGCGAGGCAGCGGGGCAGGGTTGCGGACCTGTATGCCTTCTGTCGGACGGTGGACGACCTCGCGGACGCTCAAGGCGTGACCCCAGAGGCCCAGCTGGACCTCGACCGGCTTCGAGCCGCAATCGCTGCAGAGCCGGGCGGCCGGTCGCTGTGGCCGGAAGAGTACCTTTGGTTTCGAGCGCTGTGCGTCGATTGCGGCATCGAATTTCCGGTCGTCCAAGAACTGCTCGACGGGATGATTTCGGACCTTGGACTCGTGCGCATCCAGTCCGACGCCGATCTCATTCGCTACTGCTATCAAGCGGCCGGGACGGTGGGCCTCATGATGTGCTCGGTGCTCGGCGTTCGAGACCCTCGTGCGCGCGCACGTGCCGTCGACCTCGGCATCGCCATGCAGCTGACCAACATCTCGCGAGACGTGCTGGAGGACGCCGAGGCATCGAGGGTCTACCTGCCCATCGACCGCCTTCGGGCCGCGCGGGTCGAGCCCGAGCATCTCGTTGAAGGACGCGCGGATGCGCTCGGCGTCAGCTCGGTGGTGAACGACGTGCTTGGTTTGGCCGAGGTCTACTACCGAAGTGCGGACGAGGGGATGCGCTTCCTTCCAGCGCGCGCGCGATGGGCGGTGCTCGTCGCAAGCCGCTTGTATCGCGGAATCGGGCGTCGCCTACGCCGCCGTCACAAGAGCAATCCACTCCTGGGCCGCGTCGTCCTACCCTGGTTCGTCAAGCTTGCCCTGTTCGTCCCAGCAAGCGCGACCTGGCTCCGGCTCTCGCTCAGTCGCTCCACACGGCCCGCCCTCCGCAGTCCCTCGGCCAGCTCCGAGAGTGCGTTGGGCGGCTAGCCCTGGTGTCGATCACAACGCGTCGCGCGTCCCGTTGGAGGTTACAAGAGCTTGCGACTGTCCCGGCGCAGCGGGTGGTCGGGCGGGACCTCGACCAGGATGAGCATCAAACCGTCGGGATCCGGAACGCGAAGCTCGATCAGGCCCCAGGGTTTTTTGACCGCGCTTTCGGCGATCAAAACCCCTGCGGCGCGCAGCTCCCGTTCTGCCAGGCGAACGTCCCGCACCTGCAGCCAGAGCTCCGTGGACGGCGAGGGCGGTTCGTCCTGAGCCTCCGTGAGCTCCAGGTAGCCGCCGCCCAAAAAGAAAACGACACCGCGAGATCGACCTTCGCCAAACTCCCGCATGGGGTGAAGCCCTAGGGTGTCACGGTAGAACGCCACGCTGCGGTCGAAGTCACGCGGGTGAAACATGAATCGGCTGGAAAGTATCTCCATCGTGCTCGGAAGCTGGAACTTACATGGTCTACGAGGAAACGCCGGCAATATTTCTTTCGAAGACTTGGCTCGATTCAATTTTCGAGACCGTCGTCCGGCGGCTGGGGCTCGCTGCTGAAGGGCTCCATGTTTGGGCGGCCCAGGCGCGAGAAACGATGCCCCGTTCGCTGCGGAGTTCGGTTAGACTTCCGTCCATGGCATCCCGTTTTTGGCTCCTGAGCCTCGTCGTTGGCGTCTCGCTAGTCTTGATTTCCTGCTCTTCGGAGGACAGCTCGGGGAACGCGCCCAACGCGCAGGTCGACCCGTTCGCCGACAACGGGGTGTTCTTAAATGTGCTGCCCCCCGGATCGGCCGACGCGAACGATGGAAACCTCGCGACCGATCCGAACTCCACAAACCAGCTGGTGATGTATGAAGATCTGGTCTTCAGCGATACGTATCCGAGCCCGGGTCAGTTGAATGACGGTGACCTCGTTCCCAAGTACTTCAAAGATGAGCCGTTTCTCGACGAGACCGCTTTCGACAGCTTGAAATCCGTGACCGACGGAACGAACAGCGCGCGCATCGGCCGCGACTCCATGGGCGTACCCCACATCTACGGAGAGGCGAGGGCTGACGTGCTGTTTGGCACCGGGTATGCCACGGCCAGCGACCGCATGTTTGCGATCGACGTCCTGCGGCACGTGGGTAGGGGACGGATGAGCGATTTTCTTGGACCAGCCGGCGGGAACTACTCCTCCGATCGAGGTCTGGCGCGATTCGGAGGCTACGACGAGCAGGAGATGCAGGCTCAGATCGACCAGCTGGCTCAGCGTTTTGGTGCCGACGGGGTTCAGGCACAGCAAGACGTCGATGACTTCGTGAGCGGGATCAACCAGTACATCGACGACATTCAAACCGGCGCAGAGGGGGCCGAGCGCGTTCCCGTCGAGTATGGGGCCCTCGGTTTGGAGCTTCGCCCCTTCACCGCTCGGGATGTTCTCGCCATCGCAGCGCTCGTGCAGTCCACCTTCGCAACCGGTGGAGGAGGCGAGCACCGGCAGCTGCAGCTCTTGCAGGGCCTGGCTGGCCTGTTTCCCGCGGACGCCGACGCTGCGTGCGACATGTGGCGAGATATCCGACAGGCAAGCGATCCGGAGCGGCCGAACACCACCGAGATAGTCTTCGAAACGCAGTCCCCTCCTACGATCGACGAGGCGGCATGCCCGCTCGATGCGGGCTTTGCCGCGGCCTACCCCGGCTCGGCGCTCTTCGATGAGGGTAGCGTTCAAGAGCTGGAGCCTCTCACCATCGAGGATTGCGTGGAGCCCGGCGCTGCGATGCCCGGCGACATCGAATGCCCGGCGTTTGGAGAAGACGTCGTCGGCGATCCGGTCGCGTCGGCATCCGGAATGATGATCTTCAGGCCCGGCGCAACCCATGGCGCTCAGTTCGCGCGAGGGATTCCTTATCGCGTCGAGGACGCCGGCCCCGATGCGCTGCGCGACGGACACGCGCGTGCCCAAGCTGCACTCGCAGGCGTTCGACTCGCGCTCAACGGCGACCGCTTTCCCGACGCCATGTCGAATGCGATCCTCGTGAACGCGGACCAAACCGAGGACGGGCATCCGATCGCGGTATTTGGACCCCAAACGGGGTATTTTTCCCCTCAGTTTCTCGTCGAGTTTTCTCAGCAGGGCGGTGGCATCCACAGCAGGGGGATGGCGTTCGCGGGGCTCCCGTACGTGATCATCGGGCGCGGGATCGACCACGCCTGGAGCGCGACCTCATCCGGGGACGACATCACCGATGTGCGGGTACTGCGCCTCTGTGAAATGGACGGCGCTGATCCGACACGCGCATCGACGAGCTACCTCTACAACGGAGTCTGCACGGAGATGCTCCAGCGAACGGACAGCTGGACGGCAGAGTCGAATCTCACGACGGCGGGCACGCCCAATCAGCGTGTAACGCGGAACATCCTGCGCGCGCCTGACTACGGGCCGGTGTTTGCCACCGCGACGGTCGAGGGAGCCCCGGTTGCGCTCGTCGTGCAGCGCTCCACGTTTTTCGGAGAGGTCGATTCGGTTCGACCTTTTCTCGCGACCGCGCGCAACGACATGGTGAACCCCGACGCGTTTTACGACGTGTTCAATAGCCTGACCGGAACGTTCAACTGGTTCTACGTAGACGCGAGCAACATCGCGTATTTCAATTCGGGGCTTCTACCGATTCGCGCGGCGGGCATCCATCCCGACTTGCCGCAGTGGGGAACAGGCGAGTTTGATTGGCAGCAGACAGGCACCGGACGCATCAATCCGGCGTTCAGCTTCGATAACTTCTTGCCCCTCGAGAAACACCCCCGAGAAACGAACCCCCCGGCTGGCTATTTTGCGAACTGGAACAACGCGCAGGCGCCTGGGTTTTACGCCAACGATGCGCAGACTGGATACGGT
>JABDJF010000714.1 GCA_013002645.1 Myxococcales bacterium | reverse complement strand
CCACCGCTATCATAAGTTTTAAATAAAAACCCCCACCAGGCATCCAATGAATGACATACCAGACTTCTACGCGATAGCTGTGATCTTCGCCCTCGGCGTCGCGCTCGCGTTTCTCTATGAGCGTATGGACAGGAAGATCTGGAGCCGCTCAAACGCCATCATGACCGGCGTCCTCGAAGGTCTGCCAATCTCGATAGAGTATCGTTACCACCTCCTTCGTGTCGGGTTCTTCCTCGACATCGGCATCTTGGTCTTGGTCATGAGCGCAGGGGCCGGCGGTTTCGTGTTGCTCGGTCGGAGCGTCGGTTCCGAGTACGTGAGAATATATGCGTATTTCAACGCCTTCATTGCGGCGTGCAGTGTGGGCTGGTTGATGCAAACGCCGAGCTGGTACCGAATGCTCAGATCGCACGTGCGCAAAGCCGAAGCAGACTGACCTTGCTCCCCGGTCTGTCCCCTTAGTACTGTCCGTTCACCGGGCAGGGCTTGGGCCGTCGCGGGCTGTGTTCGGTTTCAGCGTCCGACGGATTGGAAAGCGTAGCCATGTCAGAGACCACCACCATCGCCCTGTTGCTTGCCGTGTTCGCACTGACCGCTGGGACGGTGCCGCAGTTCTCGAAGAGACTGTGGGAGCGGCGCGATCACATTGTGACTGGAATCGTGGACGGAGTCCCCATATCGATGAGCTATCGGCGAATGCTGTTCTTTCACGACTACCTCTCTATTTGGCTGAGCTTGGACGTTGTGCTCCTGACGGTGGGAGTGGCATTCGTCTTTGCGGCGGGAACCGTCGAGGGAGACGCAGCGAGGCAAACTGCATACCTGTGCGCGACCGCCGGTCTTGGTGGCGGCGCATTTGTTACGATCCTCTTCCCGATCTGGACGAGCTACATCTTTTCCGTGTTGCGCCGAGGCGAAGGGGACTGAGCGACGACATCCTTGCTGCCCCATTCCCCAACCAAGTACCGTGCGCTCACCGGGCAGGGCTCGAGCCGTCGCGGGCTGTGCTCGGGCCTAGCAGGCGACGGTGCGGAGAGGTCGGGACATGTCCAGTATCAACGTGATGGGAATGACGTCTGCCATCTTCTTGGGTGGGGTTGTGACGTTCCTCTTTCTGGTGGGAAAGATGAACGACGCAGGCGTTGTGGTTACGAGTGGTGTCATTCAAGGAATGCCAATCCCGATCAAATCCCGATGGCTCTGGCTCTGCCAGGTTTGGACGATGTACTCGCTTGTGATATCCGCCTCCGCGGCTGCGCTCGCACTTGCATTTTTCCGGATCGCTCAGCAAATCTCGGAAGCGGATGCAAAGCAGGTCGTGTTGGTGTTTGCCTTCATCACAATCACGGGCTCGGTCGCGAACTTGTTGACAGACATTTCGGCTTTCCTCGCTTTCGTTTCGATCTTACGGAACGCGGAGCGCGTCACCCCGTGACCTCAGCCGCAAAAGAACGAACCCGAGGCTTACGAGCCTAGTCGTCGCTGCCGCTGCGTCTTTTTCGCAGCAGGGTCATCCCAATCTTGAAAACCCCCACTAGGACGAGCACCTGGACCAGGCGCAGGAAGACATGATCGACGAGGCCTCGGCCCACTCGGTCGAGCTCGGTCGAGGCCGACAGCATCTGCTCGTCGAGCTCGTCCATCATGGCCGAGCGCTCGCTGGTGACGGCCGTCAAGATGGCGGTGCGCTCTTCCGTGACCGCGTCGAAGACCGCGAGTCTCGCCTCCTCGACGCCTGCGAGGAGCGCGTTGACCTGATTGCTGAACACGCTCTCGAGCTCGCCGAGCAGGTCGACCATGCTCTCCACCGAGTCGATCATGGAACGCGTCGGTGACTCAATCCGTTCCTCGAACAAGGAGTTGACGAGGTATTCCGCTTGCCAGCGCGCCTCGACCGGCATCTGTGCCGTGAGAACCGTGATCCGGTCGTTTAGATCCGTGAACGTGTCTTCGATGCTGCCGACCGCTTTGAGGCCGCCTTGCCTCTCCTCGGGGACGAGCCTTGCAAGGTCGGATCGAGCCGTCGGTCGAACGGCGAGCTGCCCTTCGATCGGATGTTCGGCGACCCACGCGAACGCAGCCTCGTACATGGCTTCCTTATCTCCTTCAGCCAAGACGACTGAGATGATGCGCCCGCCCTCTTCCTCGAGCTCTCTCGCCGTCTCGAGAGCGCAATCCTGGCGGTTGCCGAATGCGTCCTTGCCCCCGCCTTCGACGAAGTATTGGCGCTGTTGCGCAGACAAAACCCATAGTTCCAGCAAGCCGACCAGCGGATCTTGGTCGAACGCCGCGGCTCTCGCCTGGGGCGACGCCCACATCCGCCATTGATACGCTCGCTCACGCACATCTCGGTCGTCGCTCGATGCGACGATCTCCGCCACACACATCGAGACGAGCTCCGCAAAGTGAACGGCGTATTGGTAGTTTCTCGTCCGCAACTGATTCACGGTCACGTCGTCTTTGACCATGTTCGCCATGAGCGCCGGCTTGGACGGCCCGCCACCGCACCCCGAGGGCGTGACAACGAGTAAGGCGCAAGCGAGAAGGTGGGGCAGGCGTTGCATACGAGCCAACTTGTACCACGGCGACCCGACCGACTGGGAGCCGCTTCTTCCCGCTGACGTGCTCAAAACACAAAGCCGCCCGACTCTGCGTCGAAGTGAAGCCGGCGTTCGCTGTAGCGGCGGCGAATGTCGCGCTCGATGTTGCGCCTGTGCCTGTTGCGAAGCCCGAGGATGACGCTCGCGGCGAGCATTCCGGCCCCGCTTACCAGCGCGATGGTGGCACCCACCGGCAGCAGAGCGCTGCGGACGGCGTCGCAGTCCGTAGCGGCGCCGCCGAGACTGGGCTTACACCGTGGGGCGCTGACGCCCACCATCACAACACCGACGGCGAACGCGGCGCTCGTGCCGATCAAGGCATTGCGTAGCAATCGACTTTGCCGCGTGACCTCATCGAAGTCCCTTCGGTCGTACGGGCGATGAAGCGTATCGAGACGGGGCAGCACGTTTCTGTCGGGCGCCGCCTGCGACGGGGGGTCAGACCCGGCGTCCTGCGCGACGGCGGCACCCTCTAGCAGAGCCATGCCTGTCACCAGCGTGGCGAGGAAACCCCAGAAGCTGCGCGCGAACCCCGTCACATCCAATCTTCGCAGGCGGTGACGAGGTTTCCCCTGCAGCTGTCAAACGCGGCCTGACAACCCGAGGCCTCGATGCAAGCGAGGCAGCTTTCGCTGGACCGATCAGAGGAGCAGCCTGCACTCAGGCAGTTGCTAGCGATGCACCCGGTCTGCGCGCCATAGCAGTCCGCGCAGTCTTGGCTGAGGCCGGGCGGGTCTCGTTGGAGGCAGGCTGACGTTTCCGACGGGTCTCCGAAAGCTTCGCGTCCACAATCCGTCACGAAGTCGTCCCCGAAGTTCGGTGCACAGACCATCCCGAGATCTGCGTCATTGAGGCACGCACCTATCTCGGTGCCGATCGGAGCTTGGTCGGGTTCGTTGCAGTCGAGGCCTGCGGCGGCGAGAAACAGGCCAATAGCGAGCATCAATCTACGAGCCATGACCGTCAAAACACCCATCCGCCCGACTGCGCGTCGAAATGGAGTCGGCGGTTGCTGTATCGGCGGCGAATCTCCCGCTCGATGTCCCGCTTCTGCCTGTTGCGAATGCCAAGCATGACGCCCGAGGTGAGCATCCCGACCGCAGAGAGCACCGCAATCGTGGCACCAAGGGGCACGAGCACCTCGCCGGCGTTGTTGCAAGCCACACGGTTGCTCCCCGTGACGCGGGAAAAGGATTCGCACTGCGACGCGCCGGCGCCCACCAAGATGGTGCCGACGGCCAGCCCGACGGACGTGCCGATCAACCACTTGCGCAAGACGAGGCCCTGTCGCGCGACCTCATCGAGGTCGCTTTGGTCGTAAGGCCGATACAAAGGGTCGGACGGGGACGTTGCCGCACTGTCCGCCGTCGCCCGGGGCACCGTATCAGGGCTGGTGTCCTGACCAAACGCAGTGCCCTCCAGCAGAGCAGCACAAGACATCAGCCTCGCGAGGAGCGGCGGCAAGTGGCGCACGAATACTCTCCTTCCTACTGCCGCACCCTAAGTTGCGAAGGAAAAAGAGAAAAGAGAAAAGTTCAAGGATAGGGAGCGGGGTCATCGGGAACACCCGAACCGGCCACCAGAATTCTCCGACGACGCCAGCTCTTGTTCCCCGCTCTCTGCTTCAGTAACCCGCGTTTACCGAGCAGGGCTTGTTGCGGGCGCGGGCGGTGGTGTTTGTTTGTACCGCCAGAGGGAGGGGTAGAGGACGTTTCCGGCATCAACGCGATCGGAGAGAAGTCTGCCATGTTCGTAGGCGAGGTCGTCACAATGTTCTGGCAGGTGGAAAAGATGAACGAAGCGGGTTTGGTTGTTCAGACCAGTGTCGTCCAAGGAATGCCGATTCCCATCAAATCGCGATGGCTCTGGCTCTACGAGGTATGCGCTCGTGATCACCGCCGTCGTGGTTGCGCTCACACTTGCGTTTTTCCGAATTGCTGAGCGCACTTCGGAACCGGATGCAAAGCAGGTTTTATTGGTGTTCGCCTTCATTGCCATCACCGGGTCGGTCGCCAATTTATTGACCGGCATCTCGGCTTTCTTCGCTTACGTTTCCGTGTTGCGTGAAGCAAAGCGTGGCTACTACCCGTGGTGCACGTATTTGATTTCTTCGAATGTCCGGTCCAGAGCTGGTCAGGAGAGCCGCTCGCGCATCCGGTTCCTCGGGCCCCGCCAGAATCGAAGGAAGCGGTGATCACTGCCTGCTGCTCGGTCGGATCAAGCGCACGAGGCGACGACGGTCGCTTGTCCGGCGCTCTTGCCTTTGGGGCCGCGTTTCTTGTCTCGCGCCTTGAGAGCGCCCCTCTTGCGCTGCTTGCGCCAGGCACTCAGGCGGAGGCTCTACAAGCCCTCACTTGGCCTTCTTCACGACCCGAAGATCGGCCACTTCGCTTCGAAGATCATGTGCTCTCTCGGCCATCGTCGGGACGGCTGCTCCCATCTTTGCCCGCTGCACTATGACTCCATACTCCCACGCCCCGATTTATTGATCTTCGGCTAAGTAGTGTGTCGCGCGATATCGGAAGGGGTGACTGCCAGGACGACGCCATTGACGATCCCGTCACCGCGGTCGTTCGTCACTTTCGTCACGCACATCGCGATCGTGCAAGACACAATGGTCACGGCGAGAATCAGCGCGGTGGCTATGAGATTCCACATGACGGACGACGCAGACGTGCCATCGATCAGTCTGGGACGAAAACCTAGCTTCGCGCATCCGTACGGAGCACGGACAACATGTGGGCGAAAAGGAAAAAACCGAGGATGGACCAGAAGGCCGCTCCGCCCATGCAGAGGGTCGCACACATGTAGCCGACTAGCTCGACTCGCGGATGCTCGATTTCCCTCGCTACTTCGAGGAACCCAACCCCAACCACCAGCAAGAACGCAATGAAGAAGACCGTGTAAGGCAGCCATTGCGTGAAGAGCATCAACCACCTCGTCTTTGCCGTTTGCGGGATTCCGCTGACGACGCCTGAGAGAATCTCGTCGCCTCGTTCGTTGATCATTTTGTTGACCCAATACGAGCCAAAGAACGTTACGATGACTACGACGAGAATGGACAGCAATGCAGCTAGGTCGGACATAAAACCATCGCACACTACCTCGCCCGCGTTTGGAAGCGCAAGGGCGCTGCTGACTGCAAAGAACCGCAGAAACACGGCAAGAACAACTGGCCGAACGATCCGCGCGGCTACCTCGTCTTCGGCGGCGTCCCCTCACAACCGTTTCGTGTCGAGAGAGGCGTCCGTGAGGTCGAGCACGCGGCGAGCCTACACCGGGCCGAAAGAGCGCATCAATCCTTCGTCGCCTCCTTGAGAACGCGTCGGTAGTAGGCGAACTCCGACAAGCCAGTAAGCAACCAGCCCACAACCGCTAGGGCAAAACCGAATGCGAAGAGGTAGGCGATTGATTGCACGCCGTCATCAACCGCAAGCCTCGCGATCTTGAAGTTGATTGCCGCCGCGGCGACCGCGGCGCCGACGGCAGGGCAGACGTAGTACACCCATCGTTGGTACAGGAGTCGCCATCGGTATTCGGCAGGCACGGGTAGGCCCCCAACGACTCCTGTAACGATGTCGGTCGCGACGGCGTTCGCTAGCCGTGAGGTGTAGATGTAGCAGAAGAACCCCGGGAACGAGGCGGCTGCGATCAGCGCGATCGCGATCGAATTCGACATGGATTCACTCCGATCCTTTGTTTGGCTAGGGAAGCCTCATTCTTCTCTATGGAATTTCGACTCCGTTCTCCGTACCATCGCGCCCGACGCCGCTGCAAATGCGATCTGTTCGGATGCACGTGCCCCGGAGGCCTCTGTGACCAGCTTGGATATCATCGAAGTCATTTTGCTCGTCATGCTGCTCGCGGTCCCCGTCAACTTCTGGCTCTCGAAAATCTCGAACGTGTACCGCGATGGCATCATCATCGGCGCGTTCGATGGGGTGCCGATATCCCTCGAGCACCGCTATCACATCCTCTGGAGTGACTGGCTGCCGCTCAAGTCCTCTCTAGGCATGCTCTCGGGGTTCCTCGCACTCGGGTACGTGCGGATCGCCGACTTCGCCACCGATGACCGGGTCCGTTTGCTCGCCTACCTAGGCGCCGTCCTATACGGGCTGGGTTTCGTCTTCTACCTCTTCCTCGGCGGGTCGGACTTGTTCTTCTGCTTGCGCACGCTGCGCAAGTCGAAGCGGAGTTAGGTGGGGCGCCGTCATGTCGAGCTTCGAAGGCTACGCACTGATCATCCCGGCTTTTCTTGGCAGCATGTTTGCCGTCGTCTACCTCACCAGGGCGGGAAACGAGGCAGTGTACGACGTTCTCCTCGGCGTCGTGCGAGGGGTTCCCATTTCAATCGAGCAGCGCTGGCTGACGCTGCTGCAGGTCTATCTTGGCATGTGCGTGGGCATACTCATGGTTGAGTTCTTTCTTTTGTTCGTGAGCGTCGGTGTTGCCAGTGAAGTTGAAAGCCCCGTCAAGGAGCTAGCCTACCTCGCAGGGGGCGTCGCGGGTCTCGGATTCATCTTCCAAGTTGGATGGGCGATCCTAATCTTTGCGAGGTGCCGTTCTGTGCTTCGGGAGGCAGAGCAGAAATCGAAGTAATCTCGTCTACCGCTACCGGCGAAGGTCGCCTCTACGCCAGCTTGGCTTGGATCTTCGAGAGCAGCGAGCGCAGCTTCTCCAACTGTTCGTGCGAGCTTTCCACCATGTGGGAAGAGGGCTGCTGCTCGAGCGCCTGTTGGCCCCATTTTTCGGCCGCTTGCTCGTCGCCCAAGCCAACGGCTGCTTGCTGAAGCGTCGCGAGTACCCAGTATCGTTCCGTCGGGCTCATGTCAGAGGCTTCTTCGAGCTTGGCTCTACATGCCTCGACGAGGCGGCGGCGTACCCCCTGCGCGCGTGCATGGTCTTCGGCCGCGATCTCCGAAGAAGCTTCCGCGGCGCGTCGATCGAGCAGGAAGGCGAGGTTAATTCCGTTGTAGAAGTCGCCGCGGACGACAAAGCCTTTTTCCGTCGCGGTAATGGCCTCCGTGAGCATCTCGTCGTCCCCCTCGAGCTCGTAGAGTCGCTTGTGGACTGCTCCCCAGAGCCCGAGCGTCTCCGGGTCGAGCCCCTCGTGAGGGCGGAGGTAGCTCAGGACGTCTCGCGCCTTCTTCAACGCCTCGAGCTCCGTGGGCTTCTTGGACTTGTACGTCGCAAGTCCGAGCTGCTGAACCACGAAGTTGTCTTTGGGGCCTGCGTCTCGGGCGCGTTCCCAGAGCGGAACGGCAGCCTCGAAATCGCAACGATCCATGGCTTCTGCGGCCTGCTTCTTGATGTCACTCAGGCTGGTCCCGCGCTCGGGGGTGGGCGGCTCCGAGCGAATCCCTGCGGGAACGCTTGGTGCCAC
>JABDJF010000703.1 GCA_013002645.1 Myxococcales bacterium | reverse complement strand
AAGCTACGACGAGCCGAACTTCCGATTCCAAAGCTCGATCGAGGCGGCGCAGGATGCTTCTCTGGTGGTCATCGTCGGCACGACCGGGGCGACGACACTGCCGATGCACATCGGCACGATTGCGGCGCGGCGCGGTATTCCGATGATCGTCGTCAATCCGGAGCCGAATCCATTTAGCGACCTCGCGCAGCGCACGGGCGTCGGCGCGTTTCTCGCCGGCACGGCGGGCGACTGGGTACCAAAGCTCGCGGACGCCCTTCCCGCGGCCTGAGGGGCCTTGCCTCCATCGCCCTTCGGGGATACCTATCGGGAGATGACACGACTGTGCGGCTGGGTCTTTTCTTTCGTTCTACTGGCTGGTCTTCTGACCTCTTGCGCAAAGCAGAGCGATCCGTCGCGCTACCCCGATCGCCCGGGCGGGCAATGCAGCCGTGCGGCAGGCGCCACGTGCGACTCCGGCTTCGTCTGTCACTACGCACCCAACGCGGAGTGCGGACAAACCGGCGCGCAAGGCGCCTGTTTCCCAATGCCGTCGACCTGCACCAAAGACTACAGCCCGGTCTGCGGCTGCGACGGCCGCACTTATCTGAACATCTGCGTCGCCCACTCACATGGGGTGTCACCTCGCCAATCGGGCGAGTGTCCAGGCTCGGGGGCGCCCGGGGTTCCGGCGGGTCCTGTCGGCAGCTGTGGCGCCGGAGGAGCGGTCGAGGCGTGCGCGACAGGTCTGTTCTGTCGATACACCGAAGTGCAGTACTGCGGCGAAGTCTCCGGCCCCGGCGAGTGTGCGGAACAGCCCACCGTGTGCACCAAGGAATGGGCGCCGGTCTGCGGCTGTGACGGCCGCAACTACAGCAACGACTGCGTCGCGCACTCGCACGGCGTTTCGATTCGGCATCGCGGCCTGTGTCAGGACCCTTCACAGGCAGCCACGGGGGCGGTTGGTGCGCGCTGCGGGATTGCGGGCACGTCTCAATGCGCCACGGGCCTTTTCTGTAAATTCCCGCCAGCGGCAAAGTGTGGTGCGAAGAACAGCCCAGGGAAGTGCCAACCCCGCCCACAGGCCTGCACGGCTGACTACGACCCTGTCTGCGGTTGCGACGGGAAGACCTACGCCAACGCATGCTCCGCCCAAGCCGCGGGTGTATCGATCAAGAGCAAGGGCGGCTGTCCGGCGCCCTGATCTAGCGATTCAGCGCCCCGAGAGAAAAGAACCGAGCATACCGCCGAGATCATCGACGATCGTGCCGTCGTCGTCCTTGTCGAGAAGCGATGCGAGCATGCCAAGCGCGGGATTTTGGGCCTGGGCACGAGAAGACTGCGCACCAAGGAGCTCTCCGAGCATTCCGGCGCTCATTCCCTGTTGTTGCTTCTCGCGGCCGAGGTACCCGAGCACGATCGGCGCAAGCATCTGAAGCAGCTGAGCCGTTTGTCCGGTTTGCAGCCCTGTCGCCTTCCCGATTCCCGCCTCCACAGCAGGCTCGCGCCGTCCTAGAACGTGACCCAAGATCGCGGCGCCATCCGAGTTCGGACCCGCGCCGAGGACCCCCCCGAGGTCGTCCAGGATGCTTCCGTCATGATCGCGATCGAGCGCGCCGGCCAATGCATCGGCACCGCCGCCATCGGCGCTGTTTTTTGCGAGCGCGCCCAGCAGCAGAGGCAGCGCCGCTTGCACCGCGTTCTGCGTGGTGCGGCTATCGGTTCCGAGCTGGTTGCTGAGCTGCGCCATCGGGGCGCCGCTGAGTTGAGCCGCAATCGACTCCATCAAATCGTCCATGGTGTCTCCTCTTCGAGCGAAGGGCAGATAGTGCGCGTTCCGTGAAAGGGACACAACGGCGAATTTTTGGTCGTAATTTCGTCTTTCTATGGCTCGAGCAGGCAAAAACGTCTTGCGCTCGTCAACAGCCCATCCGTATGCTCCGGCCGCACTCATTGGAGAAGGGGAGTCCATGAAGATATCCACACTTGCGCTGCTCGTCCTCGCAGTCGCCTCGACGTCAGCCTGCAAGAAGAAAGAAGCCGCACCGGAGCCGCCCGCGCCCGCTGCCGAAGAGGCACCTGCACCCGAACCCGAGGCAGCAGAGCCTGCCGAGCCGGCGGGACCCGCGATCCCGGAGGTCGCGCTCACCGGCAGCGCATCGGAGAACCTGGTTGCCGTCTTCGAAGCAGGGGTCAACGCGCTCAAGGGGGCCGGCGACGCCGCAACCGGAGCGGCAATTCTGACCGGTATGCTCGAGAAGTACGACGTTGCGGATCTTCGCGCGAAGTCAAAGGCCGCCAAGGCAGCGGGCGAAGGCGCATCTGCTGAAACGAAGGCGAAATTCAAATCGCTGAAGGCGGAGTACACCGAAGTGTCGACGAAGCTTGGGGCAAGCGATCCCAAAGCGTTTGGAGAGGCCGCAAAGGCCTGGGCTGCAGCCTGGGGTCTGAACTAGGAGTGAATGATGGCATCAGATGACAACATCGCAGCATTGCAAGAGGCGCTCGACATTTCCGGGTACAAGCCAGGAAAGCATGATGGGGTAATGGGCAAGCGAACGCGCACTGCGATTCGCGACTTTCAAAAAGACGCCGGTGTCGATGTCGACGGCGATGTCGGTCCGCAGACCCGTGGAGCGCTCGTACAGAGGCTCAGCGAAGTCTCGGTTCGGGCGCAGCACCTGGCGGGTTTCTTCCAGGGCGGCGGCCAAAGCGTCGAGGACGAGCTCTAGTCGGAGCTCCGGAATCGAGAGCCCCCGTTGCGCTGGAGAGGTCGAAAGCAGAGCGCGCACGTCGAAGATCGCCGAGGCGCGCGCGCCGGGCCCAAGCTGGCGGGCGGGGGCATCGGTATCCTCGTGCTGGTGGGCGGCGGCCTCTTTTTGGGGGTCGACCCGAGCACGCTGATGCAGGTCGTGCAGACGCAACAGCGGAGCGCGCCAGCACCGACCACTGGAAGGACCGAGCTCGAAGACGAGCAGTCCCAGTTTGTTGCCGTCGTCCTCGCGGATACCGAGGACACCTGGAACGAGGTATTCCGAAAAGCAGGTCGCGACTACCGCGAGCCGAATCTAGTGCTGTTCAGCGGCTCGGTCCGTTCGGCCTGCGGCTTTGCACAAGCCGCGATGGGGCCGTTTTACTGCCCGGCCGACCAAAAGGTCTACATCGACCTCAGCTTCTACACCGACCTTCAGAAT
>JABDJF010000685.1 GCA_013002645.1 Myxococcales bacterium | reverse complement strand
GCGCCGAGGCGATCGCGGAGGGATACTGTCGCAGCGGCCTCGGCTTCGCGGTCGTAGCGAACGATGCGGGGTGCGTCGTGGGTCCGTCCTTCACCTCCGCTTTCGCGCACCTGAATCTTCAAAGGCGCCTCGTCGGGGAGGGTGTCGCGGTCGCTGTCGCCGCCCGCCAGAGCTTGGGATGCCCCGTCGAGCTCGTAGCCGATGCTCAGCACTAATTTCGGGGTGCTTTCGTCCATTTTGAGCTCGATGGCCTCGAGGTGCCCGCGACGGCCGGAGCTCTCGTTCAGTACGGAGCGGCCGATGGCGAGAAACGGCAGGGCCTGCTCCACGCACAACCCATCCTCCGTTTCCGACTGCACCTCGGCCACGATCGGACTTCCGACTCCATCGAGCTGCAGCTGGACGAGCGGGGCCTGGGTGGTCGCACGACCCCAGCGCTGAATCAGCGCTTCGATGTGCGTCTGGTCCCGGTCCGATAGATGCGTGAAGCGGATGCCGAACTCCCCGACATGCGGGCCGCTCTCGTGCGCCCAGACAACTCGGCCGATCATCTCGATCGCCGCTCCGTCCGCGGGATTGTCCAACTGGCAACGAAGCATCGAACCGACTTCGGGCAACACGGAGGCTCGCATGGAGAGCCCACCGGCCCCCACATTGATACCGTCGGCTTCGAACTCCTGATGGAAACCTTCGGGGTGGAGCTTGATCAGGACCTCGTCGAGCGGCACGCGCGGCTGCCGAGGTGCTTGATAATAACCCGCGGATGTGTTCATCGAATGCTCTCCTGCGCGACCATGAGCTGCTCCCATCAAGACTGGTCCCAAAACTACGCGAACCCGTCCACTTTTCTGCAACCCAGTTCCTTGACCAGGCCAGAGCGGGACTCCAGTGTTGGCGGCCACAATGGGCGTGCGAATCACGGTACAGTCGCTTTGGACGGAGCTTAGCCCCTCGGCTTTCGTGTACGAGTTCGCTCAACGTCGCATCGTGATCGGTCGCTCGCGGAGCGCAGACGTTCAGCTACCACACGCCGCAGTCAGCGCGATGCATGCGAGCATCCGCGAACAGGACGCCGGATACGCACTGGTAGACGAAGGTTCGACGAACGGCACGCGCGTCAACGAAATCCGCGTCGTCCCAGGGCGCCCCAAGCCGCTTCGTACGCACGACTTGCTCGACCTGGGCGGCTATCGGCTCAGCATCGATGTCGGCGTCCCTGTTTCACAAACGATGTCGGCCAGGCTCACCTCGGACTTCGCGCGGCGAATGCTCGCCGAGCAACTGGCCGTCGAGGACGCGGTGCGCGTCGACGCCGAGCTGAGCAGCATTCAGAGCGGTCCCGACGAGCGCGTGGATCTACTGCCGATCCCGAACGAAGCGGCGAGTGAACCGCCTTCGCCTCCAAGGGAATCTAGGCCCTCGAGGCCTCGTCCATCCCGGCCCGATGCCCCTGGGCCAAGGGAACCCCTGCGGCTTCTGCGAAGCGAGTGGGCCGTCTACGCCCTTGCGGCGCTCGTCGTCGCGGCGAGCATCATCGCAATGGCCCTGCTGACTCGGTCCTAAGCATTGCGAAGGTAGATCAGGCGAAGGCCCTCGAGCGTGAGGTACTCGTCGACGTCTTGGATCGTTTCGCTATCGGGCTCTATCAAACGAGCGAGGCCTCCGGTGGCGATGACCGAGACTTCGGTGTCCATTTCGGACGCCAAGCGGCGCACGAGCCCGTCGACCAACCCCACGTAGCCGAAGACGATCCCTGCCTGCATCGAGTGAACCGTATTGCGCCCAATGGCGCGGGGCGGGCGCGCGATTTCGCTGCGGGGTAGCTTGGCGGCATGGGCGAAAAGGGCGCTCGCGCTGATCTGCATGCCAGGCGAGATCGCGCCTCCAAGGTACTCACCCTTGTGGGAGATACAGTCGAACGTGGTCGCCGTCCCGAAATCCACGACGATGGCAGCGCCCTCGATGCGCTCGTACGCAGCGACGGCGTTGACGATACGGTCCGCACCGACTTCTCGCGGGTTTTCGTAGAGCACGGGCATGCCGGTCTTGATACCCGGGCCGACGACCATGATTTCGTGATCGAAGGCGCGGTCGACAGCCTCGACGACGATGTCGTTGAACGGGGGAACGACGGAGGCGAGGATGCTGGCGCGCACATCGCTGCGCTCGATCCCCGCCAGCGCGAGCAAGTTGAGGAGCAGGACGTGGTATTCATCGCTGGTCCGACCCTTGGACGTTTCGATTCGGAAGTCGTGAACGAGGCGTTCCCCGTCATAGAGGCCAAGCACCGTTTGGGTGTTGCCGACGTCTACGACGAGGAGCATTTAGCGGGGCCGTAACGACAGGGTCAGCTCGAGGAGGTCCCCAAAGGTCTTCGGACGCGGAAACTCCGGCTGATCGGTTGCGTAGACGACCGGCTGCCCAGTCGGCGCGACACTTTGAGCGCGAATCGACGCAGGCCTCGGCGACTGTGATGGCGGCTCGGCAGGCCGCGATGGGGGCTGTGCCGACCGTGCTCGAGGCTCGACCGAAAGTGGACGTTCCACTGTGGGCGGCTGAGACGAGTAGCGCGTTGGGCTTTCGACGCTGGGTGAGGTTGGAG
>JABDJF010000662.1 GCA_013002645.1 Myxococcales bacterium | reverse complement strand
ATTCGGTGAAGGAGCGCCTGCATGACGTGAGCCGTGCCGACGGCGTGCGAAAAGCGTGTGTGCTCTGCGCCGGGAAACACGAGCGAAGCGAGCCCGAGCTGCCGGACGCGCCGCAATCGTTGCACCTCGCGAGTGTCGAGCAGAGAACGAATGACCCTCTCCGCCATGCCTTCGAACGCGATTAAACCATGGACCGGGTCCCTGAGGATCACGCTGCACGGTACCACTGCGGGTTCAGAACGCCAGCGTTCCGAAGCGACCGTCTCGGGGCACGTCCAAGCGCGAACCGCGGCGAACCACCGCGACGGTGTCCGGTTGCCAGAGCGGCAGGACGGGAACGTCGCGCGAGAGGATGCGTTGGACTCGCTCGTACGCTGCGATGCGCTCGGCCCGATCGATCGTCGTGCGGCCGAGCTCGAAGAGGCCGTCGAGCTCCGCGTTTCGGTAGCGCCACCGGTTCGCCCCCTCGCTTTGTGGGCCGGGGATTCGCGATGAATCGAAAAACCAGCTGAGCACGTGGGGCTCGATCACCTCGGGCACCTGAAGCAGCGTCATCTCGAACCGGCCTCGGTTCAGGTCAGAGATCAGCGTCGCGGCCTCGGACGGACGCACGTCGACCTCGACCCCGACCTCCTGCAACATCGCGGCGATCGCGCGGGCCACCGATTGGCGAAAGCGCTCCGAGGTGGTTCGCAGGACGAGTCGCATGCGCGGCTCGGGGCCCACCGGATCGGGAAAGCCGGCTTCGTCCAAGAGAGCGGCTGCGACCGCCGGATCGAACGGGCGCGTCGGCTCGTTGGCAAGCTCCGCCCAGTGGCCTCGTGGAATCCAGCTGTCCGTGACGCGCGCAAGACCTTGGTACTTGGCCCGGACCAACAGCTCGCGATCGATCGCGTAACCGATCGCCCGTCTCACGCGGACGTCCTCGAGCTTGGGCGAGCCGGTTTGAAAGCCGAGGTAGAGGGTCGAGATACCGGAGGCGCTCCGGGTCTCGAAATGCTCGTCGGCTTCGAAGAGTGGAAGCAGCAGTGGCGGAATCGAGGCGATGGCGAGGTCGCCCTGCCCTGCCAACATGCGGAGCGCCCGCGTGTTGTCGTCGCGGATCACGACCATCCGTAGGTCTGGATAGGTGGGCGACCCACGATGCCAGTGCGGGTTGGCGCGAAGCTCGAGCACTCCGGGCTCGCGTTTCGTCAAACGGTAGGGGCCGGCCCCGATCGGCAGCGGCTCTTCCGGAGTGGCGATCCGTTGGAAGGCATCTTGGCGCCTGACGATGGGAAGCTCGAGGTCCGTGAGAAAGGTGGCGTGCGGCTCGCGGAGGACGAACAGGATGGTTCGCGGGTCGGGGACCTGCATCTCGGCGATCCGTCGGTAGTTCTGAGCGTAGCGGCTCCGGAGCGTCGGGTCGACGATGCCTTCGAAGGTCGCGACGACGTCCAAGGCGTCGAGCGGGCTGCCGTCGCTGAAGCGCAGCCCTTCGCGGAGACGCGCTTTGAATCGAGTGGGGCTAATGGCCACCACCGACTCGGCGAGATCGGGGATCACTTCGAGGGTTCGCGGATCGATCGTCACGAGCGAGGCGAAGATGAGACGCGAGATGCGAAGCCCGTATGGGTCGCCAACGAAGCGCGGATCGAGTTGCTCGGCGTCCCGAGGCAGCATGACGATCAAGGCGTCCGGGTCTGAGTCGGCCGGCCGACCGCAACCGAGGCTGAGCGCTAGGAGTAGCGCGAGGGCGCTGCTAAGGTGCAGCCGATGGCGCATCGAGCGCTCCTGAGCCTTGTGATACTCGGCCTTCTGGTCGTGACCCCCGGCGCGCGCGCCAAGGGGCCGGCGCCCATCGCGCAGACGATCGCCAGCCTCGTCAGGCAGGCTGCGCTCGGTGATGGGATTGGGATTCATGTCGTTCGGCTGCACGATCGAGAGGAACTCTACCGCAATCGAGCCGAACAACCTCGGAATCCGGCGTCGAACCAGAAGCTTCTGACCTCAGCCGCAGCCCTTTGGCGTTTGAGCCCGAGCTTCCAAATGGCAACGCGGGCAGAGGGCCGCATCGTCGAGGGTCGGGTGGGCCGCTTGGTGGTACGGCCTTTGGGAGATCCGACTCTCGGCTATGCCATGCTGGCCATGCTCGCAGAGAACGTGCGGCTGCGCGGCGTGGACGCGGTCGATCGAATCGTCATCGACGACGGTTATTTCGATGACCAAATCCTTCCGCCGGCGTTCGAGCAGCAGCCGACGGAAGCCGCTTCGTTCCGGGCGGCGGTCTCCGCATTTGCAGTCAACCGCAACAGTTACATCGTGCACATCGCCCCAGGGGCCGAAGTCGATCGGCCGGCGCGCGTTCGTGTGCTCGCGGAGGGTTACGTGCAAATCGACAACCGCACCTTGACCACCGCAGCAGGTCCGCCCTCCCCGCGAATCGACCACGAGGTCACCGAGGATGGACACCTCGTCGTTCGCGTCGCGGGCGCAATCCCCATGCGAGCGCGCACGATGTACTACCGGCGCCGAGTCCCTGCTCCCCGAGCGTACGCAGCGAGCCTGTTGGTTCGGGCGCTGCGAAGGGCCGGCATCGGGGGCGCCATGTCGATCGAGAACGGCCCCGTAGCCGAACCGGGTCCTCTGCTCGGTGAAGTCC
>JABDJF010000653.1 GCA_013002645.1 Myxococcales bacterium | reverse complement strand
GGACTTCAGTGTCTACCGGTACCACAACGGAATCTATTATGTCCGGTTTCGGCACGCGGGGCACCGCGAGAACATCTCCACGCGCACGCGAGATCGCGCAGAAGCTCGTGTCCGGGCCGCACGTATCCATGCCAAAGTTGTGTCGGGCCAACGGGCAACGAAGCGAAAAGGACCCGCCAAGCCGCTGAGCCTGCTCATGGGCGAATGGCTCGCCGCGATCGAACCGCCCGTCATCTCGAAAGAGGAGTGGGCAGTGCGCCAGCTTCGATGCAAGGTGCACTTCCTGCCGTACTTCGAATCGGTCGACCACATCACGACCGCCACATGCGAGGACTACCGCAACGCACGCTTGCGCGAGGTCGAGGTGGCCACCGTCAAAAAGGAGCTCACAACGCTGCGCCAGTTCGTGAAGTGGGCTTCAGTGCGGGGAGAGCTCTGCGAACCGGTCACTGTCGCGTCGGTGTCCAAGAAGGCGCTCGGCACGCCGAACAAGAGGCGGGTTCGCGTTGATCTCAGCTCCGAACAAGCCGAAATGATCATCGCAGCATTGCCCGAAAAGAGCCGGACGGGCCACCCAATCAGAGCGCTCTTCACAGTGGTCTGGGACACCGGGCTCCGGATCTCGGCGCTACGGCGCCTAGAATGCCCTCGGCACTTCGCTCGGGGCGACGACTGCCTTCGAATCAGCCGAGACATCGATAAGAACCGCTGGGAGCGGCCTCTGGCGCTGACCGCGCGTTCTCGGCGCCACCTCGAGGAGCTCGTGCCAGAGAACGGCGGCCTCATCTTCGGCGAGTACAACTACCTGAAGACGCTCCGCGCGACTGCGCGCAAGGTGCGGAACCAAACCAAGATGAGCGAGCGTGAGTGCAGCAATCTCGACGCGCGCGACTTCCGACACGCCGCAGGGACTCACATGGCCGAGGTGAGCGACAACGTGGCGGGCATCGCATTCAACATGGGGCACACGGACCTGCGCACGACGTCACAGTACGTGCACCCCCCGAAACGCTCCGGGGACAAGGTCACCCGGGCGCGATTCTCGGCCGATTGGGATTACTTTCGGGATTACCCCGAAACTAACGCGACTGTCGAAATCGCTAACCCGTTGAAATCCTTAGCGGACGCGGAGGGATTCGAACCCACGACTTCTGCCTCCGGAGGGCAGCGCTCTATCCAGCTGAGCTACGCGTCCATCCCCTTTTTTCCGGGGTAAAGTCGTTGTTCCCGATTGGGGATCGGGCACTGTTACAGTTCCCGTTACAGTTGCAAGCCGGCGATCGGCCGCTGTTCGGGCCCGGAGCGCCGCCGTCGCCGCGCGCTTGCGAGCGTTGAAGTAGCGGCTCGTGGTCTGGAGGTCTCGGTGGCCTGCGATGGCCGCCACGGCGCCGACGCTCTGCGTACACTCCGCGAGATCGGTGAGCGCCGCGTGCCTCAGATCTCGAAGCGTGAGGTATCGAGCGCGCTCCTCGCCAATGACCTGGGCGGCGGCTTTGCGGAGGGTCCTGCGGTAGTCATACCGGCCGAAGATCAGGCCTTCCTCGGGCGCGATCCGTTCGAGCGCTTCACGAGCGAGCGGCGTGAGCTCGAGCGCCCTCGCCTCGCCCTCTTTGTCAATCTCCGCGGTGATCCGGATCTCGTCGTCGCCGAGTTTGTAGTGCTCTGGCACGCGGAGCTTCTCCATCATCTCGCGTCGGAGCCCATACTCGGCGCCCAGGGTGATGAGCGCAAGGACCGGACGCCGCTTGCGTTCGCTGTACGTCGGAAGCAGACGAAGAATCGCGAGCACCTCCGCCCGGTCGATTTCCGTCACCTCGCGACCGGGGACCGCCTGCACGCCGCGGACCTTCTTCGCAAGCGGTGGCACCTCGACGCGGTCGATGTAGTTGCGACCTTGCATGCTCGCCCACTGCACGAAGCGAACGAGGACCGCCCTATCCTTGCGTACCGTCTCGCGTTTGACCTCCCGAAGTCGTGCCTGGTAGAAGTCCCCGATGCTTGCAGGCGTGAGGTTCTCGATGTTTGGGAATCGCGGAAGCAGCTGCACTCGCCACGTGAGCTCACAACGATTCCAGTCGCCTTGGCTGACGATCGGTGGCTCGATCGCGGCGAGCCACTCCGCGACTATCGGCGAGAGTTTTCCGCGCTTGGGCGCGTCTACTCGGCGGCGGCCGGAGACAGTCTCGGCGTAGAGTTGCGCAGCGATTCGTCGAGCCTCCGCTGGATCTCGCGTGCGCGTCGAGAGTGTGACGGTTTCACCTGCATGCCAGAACCGGCAGATGAGGAATCCGTTGCGTTTGTCTGGCGTGAGGCTGAAGCCTCCGCCCCGCTTTCTAACCATTGAATCAACTCCCCTCTCACAAACATGATCTTACGCCCAATGCGTCGTTCGCTCAATCGCGGACGGATGTGCTTGTCGAAACTATTGGCACAGCAGCCCGCAAGCTGCACTGCCTCGAGACGTCCGACCAAAATCGGTTCGTCCTGTCGCCCTTCGAAGTCCGTCGCCACTACTCGTTCTTCCCCCCCACACACTGTTATCGGTTTTGCCCCTCAAAATGTTGTTCTGGGCACCAAACTATTTTCGTGAATCGAAATGACGCGGAATGACTCGCTTTGCTCTTTTCTGAATCCTGTTGCCACATTTTGCTCCGAACTGGTTCGCTCTGACTCCGATTGACTCTGTTTGCGTCATTTCAAAGCAATCGGAGTCAGTACGATTCAGATTGAGGCAAAGAACTCCAAATAGTTTCATTGTGCGTCAAAAGGGACCCGACCTCGTTGGGGCAAGGCATAGTTTTGGCAGACACCAAAACTGCACGGCTGTCGCTTCGGATCTTCGTCCCAAGCTCGGCCATGGTTGGCGCGCTCAACGCCTTCGGCTTATTCGCCCGCACAGTACGGCGCAGCGGATAGTCTGGACAAACGCCCTGTGAGGTTCGCGCCCCCCGCGACACAAGATCTAGTGCCGCGAAATTCGACTCTCAACGTGAACCCAATGGGCTAAGAGGGTCATTCATGCCCGGGCACAAGATGTCGTACGAAGGGTCAGTGCCATCGAGGTTTCGACTTCGGGAGCGTTCCCGTGCCAAGGTCGGATTAGCACTCTACCCCGCTGAAGGGTCATTGGAGGACTTGGGAAAGCAGCGCGTGGAGCGCGGAAGGTTAGTTGGGCGCGAAGGCTTGGAAGGATTGTTCGTTCTTCCAAAGCGACCAAAGGACCGAGGCGAGTTTTCGTGCGATGGCGCAGCAAGCCTTTTGACGGCCAATGCGCTCGACGAGGTTCTTGGCCCAGCGTTGCAGGGCGCTGTCCTTCTTGCTGAGCAACAGCGCGTTTGCGGAAATCGTGAGCGCCCACCGCGCTTGCGCGTTGCCGTGTTTGGTGATGCGCCCTCGGCGCAAGGTCGCTCCCGATTGATAGAGGCGAGGGACCAAGCCGAGGTAGGCGCCAACGGCGCGTCCTGAGCGGAAGCGATGCGGGTCCCCGATGGCCGACACGAACAAGCTGGCGGTGATGGGACCGACGCCCGGGACGGTTTGAAGCC
>JABDJF010000652.1 GCA_013002645.1 Myxococcales bacterium | reverse complement strand
GGACTTCATCCGTCAGGCATTGGAACGAACGAACGGAAACCAAACCCGGGCCGCACAGTTGCTGGGGTTGACCCGGAGCACCTTGCTATACCGAATGCAGAAGTTCGACCTGAAGTAACACACCGAGCCACACGCCCAAGGCTCCGGCCCGCCACCAACGTGATGCGGACCCCGCCAACTGTCTGATATCCAGCACCCACCGTCTGAGAACAGACAGCCAGACCGTTCGAAGGGCTAATCCACGGTTTCCGGCGCCGATTAGCAGTGGCATGGAATCTGCTGTTTGGTAGTCCCTGCATTCAATGTCGCACCTGTCGTAGCGACACGCATCGCGGGGAGAGACCTAACGTGGCGCGAACGGTCGAGCACCTGTGTACGGAGCGCAAGCTTGGTGTGCCCGCGCGTCGGACGTGCTTAGCCATTGCAGCGCTCTGGTTCACCTCAATTGCCCTCGCTACGGATGAGAGCGTGACCACGAACGTTTCTACCTTCTCGCCCACCACGCTTGAGGCGTATCTCCAGCAGGCACAATCGGCGAATCCCGAACTGATGGCTCTAGAGGCGAGGTCGCGGGCAGCAGAACAGGTGGTTCCGCAAGCAGCCTCGTTGCCCGATCCCAAACTCCAATGGACCTATTTTGTCGAGCCTGTTCAGACGCGGACCGGGCCGCAGAAGAGTGTGTTCACGCTGAGTCAGCGCTTTCCCTGGTTCGGGAAGCTGGGAAACAGCAAGAAGTCGGCCTCGGCAGAAGCGGAAGCCTCCTGGCACACGTTTCAGAGTCGGCAACTCACTTTGATGCGTAGCGTGTCAATCGGTTTCTTCGAATACGGGTTTCTCGGGCGTGCGATCGATCTGACACGGGAGAACCGCGACTGGCTCTTGGCGCTCGAACCGGTCATTGAGGAAAAAGTGAAGGCTGGTGGCGACATCAACCCGTTGCTTCGCCTGAAGGTTGAAATCGGAAAGGTCGACGACGCTCTGCAGTCGCTGAAACAGCGACGCCGGGTCGAATCGGCCCGCTTGAGCGAGTTGCTGGCGCTAGCCGACGACACGCTCTTGCCCTGGCCGGAATGGGATGCGCCCGCGGTCGTTGCGCTGGACGCCCCGAGTCTGGCCCGCGCCGTCGAAAACGACAACCCCGAGCTGCATGTGCTCACGCAGAAAGTCGACAGTGCAAAAGCCCGACGAGAGGTTGCCCGGAGAGAGAGCTATCCGGACATCACGGCGGGGCTCAACTACATCCAACTCGGCGACCCGGTCGTCAATCCTGGCACTCCCGACGCCGGCAAGGACCCCTGGGGGGTCACGGTTGCCGTCAACATCCCTCTGTTCCTCAAGAGGAACAAGGCTGCGAAGACGGAGGCGACATTCACGCAGACTTCATTCGAGAGGCAGTACGATCAGAAACTCAACGAACTGCAAGCTGAGCTCCGTTCGAGCCTCGCGCTTCTGGAGGATGCTCATCGTCGCCTTCTGCTGTACGGCGAGGAACTTCTCGGGCTTGCCGAGCAGGCCGTAGAAAACAGCCGAACGAGCTACGTGGGCGGACGCACGGGCATCTTGGAGGTCATCGACAGCGAGCGCTCGCTCCTGGAACTCCAACTGCTGTACTGGCGCGCGGCTTCCGACGCCTGGCAGCAGCGGGTGACCATCCAAACCCTGGCCAATCAACCCATCTCCCTAACTTCCGAGACGGCGGCGAACGATGAAGATCAATAGGAAAGCGGTCCTTGCATTCGCCGGAATCGGCGCAGCCGCGCTGCTGATAGGCATCGGACTGGGTCGCTATCTGCTACCGCCATCCTCGCGACCTGTCTCGGAGGGCACCGCGCCCATCACAGCTGAGGCGGGCCAAGACAGCGCTGCGCCCACGATCTGGACCTGCTCGATGCATCCGCAGATTCAGCAGCCCGAACCCGGTGCATGCCCGATTTGCGGTATGGACCTTATTCCATTGAAGCAAGATACGTCCGGCGACCTGGGCCCCCGTACGATGAGCATGAGTGAGAGCTCACGCGCGCTCGCCGAAATCCAGACCACCCTCGTCCAGCGCGATCTTCCGATGGCGCAGATCCGACTGGTGGGTGAGCTGGGCTATGACGAGACTCGGGAGAAGTCGTTGACCGCACGGTTCCCCGCGAGAATCGACAAGCTCTACGTCAACTTCACCGGAATACGGGTCGAGCGCGGCGAGCATATGGCCGAGGTCTACAGCCCGGATCTCCTTAGCGCACAGCGTGAGCTGCTCACATCGCACAAGAGCGATCCGGACAGCTCGATTACGCGGGTCGTCCGAGAGAAGCTCCGGCTTTGGGACCTGTTGCCCGATCAGATCGACGCCATCTTAGAAACTGGTGAGGTC
>JABDJF010000635.1 GCA_013002645.1 Myxococcales bacterium | reverse complement strand
GTGTTGGGGTCCATCGGCTCTGCGGGAACGCCGCCGGGCACGACGATTAGGTCCGGGACCGCTGGTTCGCCTGCGAGCTCAGCAGCTGGCTCTTCAGAGGCCGCTGCGGCCGCTGCGGCCGCTGTCTCTTCCGCGGTCGACTCTTCCGCGGCCGCGCTTTGCGACCAAGAGACGAGCACCACGAGGGCCAGCGAGGTGGCCGAGAAGGCCCTGCGAGCGAGATTGCGTGAGATTTCTGTCATAGCTGGGCCGGTTTATAGGCTGTCGGCGGCGATTGGCAAAGCTCCGTTTGCAATTTTCTGGAGCCTAGGTGGTGTTGGGTGACGTTGCCTCCGCTTTGCGCTAGAAGCATCCGCTCGGAGGAGCAACGTTGACGAGCAGCAATCTAAGCAAACACGAAACCCCGGTCGTGGCGATTCTCACTGGCAGCCCGAACGACCTTCCTGTCGTGCTGAAGGGCCGCGACGTCCTCGATGGCCTGGGCATCCCCAGCGACGTGCGCGTTTTGTCCGCACACCGGACTCCGCACGAAACCGCGGAGTACATCGCCGCCGCGGAGAAGCTGGGCGTCGAAGTCTTCATCGCCTGTGCCGGGATGGCCGCCCACCTCGCCGGAGTGGTCGCCGCGCACACGACGCGACCCGTCATCGGTGTCCCGATTGCGGCTGGTGCGCTGCAGGGCATGGACGCGCTTCTGGCCACGGTCCAAATGCCCCCGGGCGTCCCGGTCGCGACCGTTGGGATCGACGGCGCAAAGAACGCCGCATTCCTTGCGGCTCGAATCGTCGCACTGACCCACCCGGAGGTGCGGGACCGCCTTCTCGACCATCTCAGCGAGAGCCGGAAGCGCTACGATTCGCCCGACCCTGCCACTCCGGGCCAAGCCGCGACTTGACGCTCGATGCCGTGATCCTTATGCGCTTCGAGTAAGCACTCCATGTCGCTCGGTCGCATCCTCATTTTCCTCGGCGTCATTTTCGGCTTGACCCTAGGCACGCACTACTACCTCTGGGCCAGGCTGATTCGCGACCCAATGTGGCCGTCCCCTTGGCGTCAAGTCGCTACGCTCGCCCTCGTCCTGCTCGCATTGTCGATTCCCGCATCGATGCTCGCCTGGCGCATCTTGCCTCGGCACGTCGCGATCCCGGTCTCTTGGGTGGGCTACATTTGGATGGGCTCGATGTTCGTGTTGCTCGTGCTGCTGTGGGGTGGTGAGCTCGCGCGCTGGAGCTGGGTGAAATACGCGAGCTTCGCCTCGGTCAACGGCGGCCGACGCGAGTTCCTCGCCCAGCTGCTGGCCGGAGGTGCGGGCGCCTTTGGGCTCGCCCTATCTGGCTGGGGCGTCTGGTCGGCAATTCGGCCGGTCGAAGTCAAACGTGTCGCCGTTCGGCTCGAGAAGCTTCCCAGGTCCCTCAACGGGCTTCGTCTCGTGCAGCTCACCGACATGCACGTCGGCCTCACGATCGGCCGCGACTTCGTCGAAGACGTGGTCCGCAAGGTCAATGCGCTCGAGCCTGACATCGTCGCGATAACCGGCGACCTGATCGACGGTTCAGTCGCAGACCTCGGTCCGGCGGTGGCTCACCTCGGGGCGATCCAGGCGAAGCTTGGCACTTATTTCGTGACGGGGAACCACGAGTACTACTCGGGCGCGGACCCATGGCTCGCGTTCCTCGAGGGTCTTGGAATCAAGGCGCTACGCAATGAGCGCGTTGAGCTCACCAAGAACGGTGAAACGATCCACTTGGCCGGCGTAGACGACTGGACCGCGCACCGGTTCGGGAACGGTCATGGCTCGGACATGGCTCGCGCGATGGAAGGGCGCGATGCGAGCAAGCCGGTGGTCCTGCTCGCACACCAGCCCGTGCATTTCGACGAGGCCCGCGAGCATGGCGTCGACCTCCAGATCTCGGGCCATACACATGGTGGCCAAATTTTTCCTTTTGGTCTGCTGACGCGCCTCGCGCAGCCGTTCGTGTCGGGCCTGCACCGGCGTGGCGACTCCCAAATCTACGTCAGCTCGGGCACGGGGTACTGGGGGCCGCCGATGCGGATCGCGGCGCCCGCCGAGATCACTCTCATCGAGCTCGACCGTGACGCCGTCGCCTAGGGTACGGCGCAGCGCTAGAGGAGTGAATCAAGCGCAGGCTCGACGCTCGTATGCTCCCAGCGAAAGCCATGTGCGTGAAGCGAGGACGGAACGACGCGCGTTCCGCCAATCAGCATTTCGTTGGCCATCTCGGCGCCTGCCCCCAGTCGAAGCGCGAACTTCGGAACTGGCAGCGCGGTTGGGCGTTTGAGCACGCGGCCCAGAGCGGAGGTGAAATCCGCATTCTTAACCGGGGTTGGCGAAACGTAGTTCACCGGACCTACCAGCGCGTCGTTCTCCAGGGCGAACACGAGCGCGGAGACGAGATCTTCCAAGGTGATCCAGCTCATGTACTGGCTTCCGTCACCAATGGGTCCTCCGACGCCGAACAGGAAGGGCATTTTCATCTTCGCGAGCGCCCCGCCGTTGGCCGCAAGAACGATGCCGATGCGCGGATGGACGACGCGAATCCCGGCCTCGCGCGCCGGCTCCGCGGCGGCTTCCCATTCCCCGCAGACGGACGCTAGAAAGCCGGAGCCCTGGCTCGCGGTTTCGTCGAGGACCTCGTTCCCCCGCACGCCGTAGTACCCAATCGCGGAAGCCGACACCATGACCCGCGGCTTTGGCGAAAGCTCGGCGAGGGCGCGGGCCAGCAGCGCCGTGCCTTGAACCCGGCTGTTCCGGATTCTCGCCTTCTTCGCTTCAGTCCAGCGGCCGGACGCCACGTTGTCCCCAGCGAGGTGAATCACCCCAGAAACGCCCCGTAGGCCGTCTCGGTCGATCGTTCCGCCGTCCGGATTCCAACGGACCTCGCCGTCGGCTCGCGGGGCGCGCCTGACCAGGCGAAGGACTTCGTAGCCGTTCCGCTCGAGGGTCGGCACCAACGCGCTGCCGACCAGGCCCGAAGCCCCGCTGACTGCGACTTTTTCCCGCTCGTCCATCTGGTAAGCCTGGACCAGCATGGTCGGGGCGCAAGGCGGGTTTTACACGTGGCCGGCAGGGCCAACAGTCGCTATGGTCCAGCACTTTGCGAATCCTTTTCATCGCCCCTCAAACATTCACCTCCAACGGAGACGCCCAGGACGTGGCGACCCTGGCCAAGGTGCTGCGTCGCGCCGACCACGCGGTCGAGCTCTTGTCTCCGCTCTACGGACACATCGACACGGCGAAGCTCGCGCTGGCGCGCCGCCTCACCAAGCTGGAGTTCGAGCTTGGTGGCAGAAGGTGGTCCTGCGAGCTCTACACTGGGAGAAACCCGGACGGGGTGGACCTGACCTTCATCGGGAACGAGGAGGTGCTCCTGTCGGCAGATTCGTTGAACGGTGAAGGGAACCAGCTCGATGCCTCACGGGTTGGCGTCTTCGCAAAAGCCGCGACGGAGCTCATCGTGCAGAACGCGGACAACTACGACATCGTGCACGCCCACGGCTGGGCCGCCGGCGCAGTAGTCGCGCGATTGCGCGCCGCCCTCCCGGATCTGCCCACGGTGTTCACGGTTCACGACGCCTCGGAGCAAGGCCGCTTCGACGCGGCCGATGCCGATTGGCTCGAGCTCGGCGACGACGCGATCGACGAGGCCGGCGTCACCGTCTTGAAGGCTGGCCTATCGGCAGCCGATCAGGTCACGGCCCTCTCGCCGAACTACGCACACCGATTGCAGCGTCCCGACAGCGACCATCCATTGAGCGAAGTATTTCGGGAGATCGGCTCGAAGCTCGTCGGCGTCCGGCACGGGATCGACCCGGCGTTTTGGAACCCCGCAACCGATGGGCATCTGCCTGCCCGCTTCGATCCATTTGACATGGACGGCAAAGACAAGTGCAAGGCCGAGGTCCAGCACGACCTCACCTTGCCGGTACGAAGCGATGTGCCCTTGTTTGGAGCCATCGGACACGTGGATGACGAGGGGATGGCGCTGCTCGCGAAAATTGGACCCGACTTCTTGCGCAACGACGTTCAGTTGGTCGTGCAACTCGACGGCGACGGCGAGCTCGTCGCAATCTATGAAGAGCTTTGGGACCAGTGGCCCGACCGCATCCAGATCAAGACCGGCAGCGACGAAGGATTCCAGCACGCGCTGATTGGAGCCAGCGACTTCATCGTGGTGCCGGGGAGTGAAGCGCCGTCCGACAACATTCAGATGCTCGCACAGCGATACGGGGCATTGCCCATCGTGCATCGTGAAGGTGGTCTCGCGGACGAGGTGGTCGACTGCGAAGCCTCGTTGAAGACGGGCTCGGGCCTTCTCTACGACGAGGCCAACACGAGGTCGCTGCTCGCCTCGATGCAACGGGCGACGGCGGCGTTCGCCAACAGCAAGGCGTTCCGCGAGATGCAGAGTAGAGTCATGCGGCTCGATCACTCCTGGGAACGCACGACGCGGCTCTACGAGCGAGCCTACCGCGACGCTATGGCTGTCCGCCGCAGTTAGCTCGGAGGGCCGGGCCTCTGGTTCTGCTCGGGAAGCTTCGCGTCGCTTGGGCGAAGGTAGTTCGGCTCGAGCGAGTCCAAGTCGGATGGTCCGGTGGTGCGAAACCTGTAGTGAACCTCGGTTGCGATCGCGCCTGGCGTCGGAGCTTGCAGCGCCATCTGCACTTCGTCGGGCCGCACCCCGAGCTCGGCCTCTATGATGTTTGCATTTGCACGAACTCCCTCGCCACCAACCAACCGGGGACGACTCCCAAGGCGTTCGCGGATCTCGCCGAACACGACGTCTGGCGAACCGAAAATCGGCGCTGTGAGCTCCTCGGCCGCTGTGTCGCCGATCAAGTATGCCGCCGCGAACACATCCCCTCGGTAGCCGTTCATCACAGGCACGCGAACACAGTCGCGGTCGCCGTCGATCGTGCGGGCCAGCACTGCAAGAGAGCTGAACCCCACGAGCGGCAACCCGAGACCAAAGGCGAGGCCCTTTGCGGTACCAAGGCCGACTCGAAGGCTAGTGAATCGGCCGGGCCCGATGTCGACGCCGATCAAAGAGAGCGCTTCGCGAGCAATTCCCGCATCTGCCAATGCTGACTCGATGTGGCCGAAAAGGTGTTCGCCGTGGCGACCCTGCGAGCGCCAGCGCGCCGACGTCAACGTGTCGTCGTCACGAGCCACCACGACGGTCCCGAATTCGGTTGCAGTGTCGATGCAGAGGGTCGTCATGGGCTCGCTTGACGCATGCCTACCCTCAGACTAGCGTCGGCGCCAGCGAAGTGCCCCGCGCGGGCTGCTTGCCGGTAGTCTCGCACGAATGAGCAAAGCAAAAGACAAAGCTGCTTCGAAGGGGGAGCGGAAGGGCGACGGCTGGAGGTCGAATCTGCTCACGATCGGCGGTGCGCTCCTGCTGGCCCTGTTCATCCGGGTGACTTTGTTCGAAGCCTTCGCCATCGACGGGCCCTCGATGGAACCCACATTGCTCGACGGCGATCGGGTCGTCGTGGCGAAGTACCCTTTCGGGCTGTTCCTTCCATTCACCGACGAAGCCGTGGCGAACTGGGGCGGTCCCGAACCCGGCGACGTGATCATTCTCCACAGCCCGGCCGACAACGAGGATATCGTGAAGCGCGTCATCGGCGTCGGGGGCGACGAGATTCTCATTCGCGATGGAAAAATCTCCCGCAACGGCGAAGTACTGCAGACGGGGGATGTCGGCCCCTGCTCGCTCGATGAACAGAAGAACCTGGACCCGACCTGTAGGGTCTATGAGGAAACGCTCGACGACGATCCACACCGGATCAGTCATTCGAAACACGACTTCCCGCTCGACCGTCTGCCGCTGAAAGTTCCTGAAGGCCATGTCTACGTCCTCGGAGACCACCGAGACAGCTCGAACGACAGCCGCAACCCGCTGATCGGCGCCGTCCCGAACTCCCGCATCAAGGGCAAATCTTTGTTCATTTACATGTCATGGAAGAACACACGGGACTCGGTGTTGGAGCGCATCCGCTGGTCGCGTGTGGGCAGCCCCGTCGACTAGGCGCACGGTCAGCCGTAGGCTAGCTGAATGAGCGACCTCAAAGGCGAGATCTTGGCGCGGGTGCGCGACGAGATCGGAACGATCCAGAAGGACGCTCCAGAGGCGGTGGCCTTGCTGTACCCGAGCCCGTATCGCGTCGGGATGTCGTCACTTGGCTATCAGACCATTTACCGATCGATCAATGCGACGGAGGGTCGAGCGGCGCACCGCGCGTTTCTGCCCGACGATCTCGACGCCTGGCGACAATCACGCGCCCCGCTGGTAACGCATGAGAAGCTGCGCCCGATCGCAGACTACCCAGTCATCGCGGTTTCGATGGCCTATGAGACCGAGCTAGCAGGCCTGATTCAGTGCCTGGAGCTCGCAGGCATCCCGCCGCTCGCCGAAGACCGGAACGAGCAGCACCCGTTCATCCTGGCAGGCGGACCACTGACCTTCAGCAATCCGCTCCCGCTCGCGCCCTTCGTCGACGCCGTCCTGATGGGTGAAGCCGACCAGTCGGTGCACGATGTCCTCGGCGTGATCTTCGGGTCGGTGTCCAAAGACAGCGCCATGCGCAACCTGTCCGCTCACCCGCACGTCTTCGTCCCGAGCATGTCCGGTGATCTCCTGCCGCCCATCGACAAAGCCGACCGCGCCACCCTCCCCGCCTACTCGCAGATCATCACGCCGCACACCGAGCTCCGGAACATGTTTCTGATCGAGCCCGAGCGCGGATGTCATCGCGGCTGTACCTATTGCGTGATGCGCCGCTCGACCAACGACGGGATGCGCATCGTCAAAATGGACCGCGTCCTGTCGTTGATTCCAAGCGAGGCGAAACGCGTGGGACTCGTGGGTGCGGCCACCACCGACCACCCACAGATCGCTGAAATCGTCAACGCACTGGCTGACTCGGGACGGGAGGTAGGCCTGTCTTCCCTGCGCGCGGACCGCCTCGACGACGAGCTCGTTGCCGCCCTTCGGAAAGGCGGCCATCGCGTTCTCACCACGGCGAGCGACGGCGCCAGTCAGCGCATGCGAGACATCATCCAACGCAAGACCAGCGAGAATCAGCTCCGACGGGCGGCGACGCTCGCGCGCCGCCACGGCATGAAACGTCTCAAGCTCTACATCATGGTCGGCCTTCCGGAAGAAACGGACGACGACATCGACGAGCTGATCGAATTTGGAAAAGAGCTCTCCGCGATAATCCCGCTCTCGCTCGGCGTGGCGCCGTTCGTCGCAAAGCGAAACACGCCGCTCGATGGAAGCCCCTTTGCGGGCATGCCCCTCGTCGAAGCGCGACTTCGTCGCCTCCGGCGCGGTGTTCGAGGCCGCGTCGAGCTGCGCGCGACCAGCGCCCGATGGGCCTGGGTGGAATACGTGTTGGCACAGGGCGGCCGCGCAGAAGGCCTGGCCGTGTTAGAAGCCGTCCATGCGGGAGGCCGCTTTTCGGAATGGAAGCGAGCGTTCAACGCACTCCCAGAAGAGCGCCCGCGGCGACTGCTCGTTCGTCCGGGCGACCGCCTGGGCCGCGCGAGCGCCGGCTAGCTCATGAAGCTCGACGCCGCCGATACGGCCCAGTCGAGATAGCGGCCGGGAGAGATCCCCATATGCAGCACGTAGATCCCCGCCAGGCTCAGGGCGACGGCAACGTAAATCGACTGCATCGGAACCGCGATCGGCTGCCCTTCCTCCGGCTCGCGCATGTAGAGATACACGATCACCTTCAGGTAGTAGTAAGCACCCACCGCGCTCGCGAGGACGCCGAGGACTGCGAGCCAGACCATTGGCCCACCCGCCTGCACCGCTGCGCTGAAAACGTAGTACTTGCCGAAGAAGCCCGCCGTAGGGGGCATCCCGAGCAGCGAGAGAACGCCGATGACGAAAGGAAAAGCAGCGATGGGGTGTCGGCGCCCGGCGCCGGCTAGGTCGTCGTAGCTCACGGCTTCCTTGCCCTTGGACCCCATCAGAATCAGAGAACCGAAGGCGAGCACGTTCGAGACGGTGTACGCGGCGATGTAAAAGAGCACCGAGCTCACGGCAAACGAGCCCACTTCATGCGCTGCGGCGAAGCCGACGAGGATGTAGCCGGCGTGAGCGACGGACGAATAAGCCAGCATTCGCTTGACGCTCGACTGCGCGAGTGCGGCAAGGTTGCCGTAGACCATCGTCGCGATGGCGAGCAGTACGATGACGGGCGTCCAGCCGGTATAGAGGCCCATGCTCGCCGCGTCGCCGAACGCGCCGACCAAGACGCGAACGAGCACAGCCACGGCCGCAGCCTTCACCGCGACCGACATGAATGTGGTCACCGGCGTGGCGGCTCCCTCGTACGAATCGGGCACCCACATGTGGAACGGCACCGCGCCCACTTTGAAAGTCAGACCGACGATCAGCATGACCAGAGCGAGCACCGTGAGTATTGGATCCGCGTCCCCTGCGGCGACGACTTCCCGAATACCGGCGAGATCGGTGTGGCCAGTCGCCCCGTAGAGCAAGGCGCTGCCGAAGAGCAGAATCGCAGCCGCGAAGGAACCCAACAGGAAATACTTGACGGCGCCCTCGACAGCGCGGGCGCTGGTCCGTCGATAGGCGACCAGGGAGTAGGCACCAAGTGACATCGTCTCGAGCCCGAGGAAGATGCTCAGCAGGTCGACGGCACGCGCGAGCACCATCGCGCCAAACACCGTGAAGACGATGAGCACGTAGAACTCGCCTCGTTCGAAGCCGTGCTCGCGAAGATAGCCTCCCGCAAGCAGCGCGGAGAGACCGCCGCCAACGCAAATGACGAGATCGAAGAACAAGCCGAGGCGATCGACGGCGAGGTAGCGCGTGACGAGATCGGGCGCGATGGGGACGTCTCCGCTGACGAGCATGGAGCCCGCGAGAGCAGCCCCGGCGAAGAGCGAGGCGGCCGTGACCAAAGCAAGCTCGGTTCGCTCCGTGCTGAAGGCATCGACCAGCATGATGGCCAAGCCGGCGCCGACGAGCAAAAGCAGGGGCGACACTCCCATCAGGGCACTCATCGCATCGCCTCTTCGTCGACTGGCTGCACCATCGCAAGGCCGCGCGCGGCCTCGAGCTTGAGCTTCAGCTCGTCGAGGTCGATCAGATGCGGCTCGGTGGTCCGGCGCCCCTCGTAGTACCGCACGGTGAAATCGCTGACGAAGGAATCCACCGAGGGGGTCATCTTTTCGAGGAAGAAGTTCGGATACAGACCGATCCAAAACACCATCGCCACGAGCGGCAGAAGCGACACGACCTCCCGCCGGTTGAGGTCGCTGAGTGACTCGTTTTCGCTGTGCACCACCTTGCCCCAAAAAATACGGAGCACGGCGTGCAGCATGTACACCGCAGCGAAAATGACGCCTGTCGCGGCGAGCAACGTCATCACGAACCAGGACGTCCCGAAGCCGATCGACGAACGGGAGAAGAACGAGCCGGCCAAGATCATGAATTCGCCGACGAAACCATTCGTCCCTGGGAGCCCGATCGAGCTCATCGTGATGACGACGAAAAACAAGGCGTACCAGGGCATCACCTTCGCGAGCCCGCCGAAGTCGTCGAGGAGGCGCGAGTGCCGGCGATCATAAATGGCGCCAACCAAAAGGAAGAGCGCTCCGGTCGAAATGCCGTGATTGATCATCTGCAGGATCGCGCCCGAGATCCCGTTTCGGTTCATTGCGAAGAGCCCCAGCAAGATGAAGCCCATGTGGCTCACCGAGCTGTAGGCGACGAGCTTCTTCAAATCACGCTGCACCCAGGCTGCATATGCGCCATAGATGATCCCGAAAACGCCGAGCCCCGCTAGTACTGGGCCGATGGCCTGACTGGCCACCGGGAACAAAGGCATCGCGAAACGGATGAAGCCGTAGATGCCGAGCTTCAGCAGGACAGCGGCCAGGATCACCGAGCCGCCCGTGGGAGCCTGGACGTGGGCGTCAGGCAACCAGGTGTGGAACGGGAACATGGGAACCTTGATCGCGAACGCCAAAGCAAATGCCGAGAACAAGAGGTACTGCGGCATGGCCGGCAGGACTAGGGTAGACAGCTCCTGCAAATCAAAGCTGTAGTGCCCGGCCAGCTCCTTGTAGCTCGTGACGACATACAAGATCGCCACCAGCATCAACAAACTGCCCACCATCGTATAGATGAAGAACTTTACCGCGGCGTAAACGCGGTCCTTGCCACCCCAGACGCCGATGATGAGGTACATCGGGACCAGCATCAGCTCCCAAAACACGTAGAAGAGGAAGAGGTCGAGGGCGACAAACGCCCCGAGCATCCCCAACTCGAGCAGCAAGAACGAAAAGGCGTACTCTTTGATTCGCGTCGTGATGCTCCCCCAGGACGCATAAAGCGCGATCGGCGAGAGCAAGGTGGTGAGAATGACGAGCCAGAGAGAGAGGCCGTCGACACCGACCTTGTAAGAGATGCCAAACGACTCGACCCAGGTCATCTGCTCGACGAACAGATACCCAGCCTGCGAGTAGTCAGCGAAGATCAAGCGAAGGCTGAGAACGAGCTCGAACAACATGGCGCCGATCGAAAAGCGACGGATCGCTGCATCCCAGCTTCGAGGAAGGAGAAGCACCACGATGGCGCTGATCGCGGGAACGGCGAGGAGCCAGCTGAGGGTGTGGGTTGTCATCGGACAACCTCCTGGCTGCGAGGCGTCAAGACGGCGTGGGAGGGAGGCTCCTCGATCCAGAACGGCAAGGTGATCTCCTTGGTCGCGCGACGTTGGTTGCCGAACGCGTTGCGAACCTCGACCGTCGCCTCGACAACCGGCCTGGCGATCACGCGCGCGGGGCCTAGACGGCCGCCCTTGCCCAGCGGCAAGCGGAGCTCCTTGCTGCCAGCCAGCAAGGTCGGCGGATCGGGCCTTCGGAACACTAGGTCTTCCCCGTCCAGCCGAACCTCGAAGCCCACGTCTTCGCGCCGAAGCGTTGCGACGGGAGCCACGGCTTCGATTGGAAGCGGCACCCAGTCCTCGCCGACGTGGACTCTTCGCTCGACGCCGGACCGGGCGTTCATGAGGAACACCGCAACGCCACGGACGTCGCCTTTCTTGTACGCGAAGCTCGTCCCGGGGGCCTCCGCCCAGGTCGTTTCGAACTCACCATCGGAGTTGGCGTCCCATCGATACTCGTAGCCAAGCCCGAGCGGAGTCGTGAGGTCGACGTTGTTGCCCTCGAACGTGGCTTCGATGTGCGAATGCGGCGCCCAAAAGAAGGCCAGAACCGCGACCACGCCGACGATCATCACGGCGCCGTACATGTGGACGACGCCATTCTGCAGCCGGGCGAAAATGCGACCCAATTCGAGGACGTTGAGGCTCGGGAGCTTGGTCATCAGCGCATCGACGAAGGTCATGTCCGCGCGGCCCGCGACCGTGGCCACCTGCTTGATCGGCTTCAC
>JABDJF010000632.1 GCA_013002645.1 Myxococcales bacterium | reverse complement strand
GCCGAGGACGGGTTGGCGCATCGGTTCGTGGACGTCGGCGTAGTTGGGGTGAACGGCGTGAGACATGTCTGCCGAGATCAGAAACGACTTGGCGACGGCCCGGTGAAAGCTCTCGGACGAGTCGCCGGCGAGCCGCTGCAGACAGCTTCGCAAAAAGTCCGAGGCGGCGCCCTGTGCGCTTCGGCTCCCGACCTCTTCATGATCGTACAAGACGATCCCCCGGCTCATCTCGGCTTCGCCCACCGTCGCCAGCAGCGCGCTCAGGCCAGCGTGGCAACTCGCGAGGTTGTCGATGCGTGCCGCGTGGATGAACTCCCGGCTCGGTCCGCTGCGCGTGGCTGGCTGCACGTCGTAGGCCATCAAGTCCCAGCCGATCACGTCCTCGGTCTTGACGTCCCCAAGCTCCCCCGCAAGCAGTGCGCGGAGGTTGATCTCTCCGAGCTCGTTCAGTGTCAGGATGGGTGCCATGTGCGTCTGCGCGTTCAGCTTGAGGCCCTCGGCGTTCACCTTCCGGTTCAGATGAATCGCCAGCGATGGAACCCGCAGGAGCTCGCGCCTGAAGTCGACGAGCCTCGCGCCGCCGTCTGCCAGCGATACACGTCCCGCAAGCGAGAGGTCGCGGTCGAGCCACGTATGCAACAAGACCCCCCCGTAGGGCTCGATGCCTAGCTGCCCGTACCCTGCCTTTTTGAGCTCGGGGTTGGGCTTGACCCGGAGGTTGGGTGAATCGGTATGCGCGCCTACCAAGTGAAACCCGGCTTCGGGCGCCGGCGCAGTTCCCATGTGGAACGCGGCGAGCGACCCACCGCCGCGCACGACGTAGACCTTGTCCCCTCGGTCGACTTCCCAGGCCTCCGCCTCGTCGAGGCGGCGATAGCCCTGTGCTTCGAGGCGCGCGACCGTCTCGGCGACCGCGTGGAACGGGGTAGGGGACCGGTCGATGAACTGTAGGAGATCTTGAACTGGCACGTGGTTCCCTTACTTGGCAAGCGAGCGCACGCCGGCCCGGTGCACTTTGCCCGGCAGCTCGCGGCCGACGATGGCCTCGGCGACCTGGCCGGCTTGCCAGAGCTTCTCGAGGTCGATTCCAGTCGCGATCCCCATCCCTTCCAGGGTGTACACCAGATCTTCGGTCGCGAGGTTGCCCGCCGCCCCAGGTGCGTACGGGCAGCCGCCGAGCCCGGCGACCGACGCGTCGAACGTGGTGATGCCAGCCTGCAAGCCGACCAGGACGTTGGCCAGCGCGGTGCCTCGGGTGTCGTGCAGGTGCAGGGCGATCTGTGCGAGCGGCAGCGCGGAGGTGAAAAGGTCGAGAATCTTCTCGGTCTGTATGGGTGTGCCGACGCCGATCGTGTCGCCGAGCGAAACCTGATAACAGCCCGCATCGATCAGGTGCTCGGCCAGCTCGAGGCCGCGCTTCGGGTCGACGTCTCCTTCATAGGGGCAGCCCCACATCGTGGAGACGTAGCCGCGCACTTTCAGTCCGGCTTCGACGGCCGGCCCGATGACCGGTTCGAACGCCTTGAGGGTCTGCCGGATCGTCTTGTTGACGTTCTTGCTATTGTGGGTCTCGCTCGCGCTCACGAAAACGGCGACCTCGTCGACGTTCGCTGCAAGCGCGCGATGGAGGCCGCGCGCGTTGGGACAGAGCCCGGCGTAGGTGACGCCCGGCCGACGCTCGATCATCTTGCAGACCTCGTCCGCATCGACCATTTGGGGGACCCACTTCGCTGCAACGAAGCTGCCGACCTCGATCCGGCTGATACCGGCATCGACGAGAGCTTCGACGAGCCTGACCTTCGCATGGGTCGCCACTTGGGCGCTTTCGTTCTGCAGGCCGTCTCTCGGGGACACCTCGTACACGGATACGTGGCTCGGGAGCTTCGAAGCGGGCGCCATATCTTTCCTCTACAGCGCCACGGGCCTCGTGAAAAGCCGTCTGAGGTTCGGTAGAGACCTAGCCCTAGCGGAGGATTTGGTAGATACTCCGGCCGCGATGGCCACCCTGACCGCCTTGATGCTCGCTACACCCCTTTTTGGTCTGTCCTTGCAAATCGATGCCGCGATGCTCGAAGCCCCGTCGGCCGCCATCGAGCCCAGCGTGCTCCTGGCCGTCGAGGTCTCCACCGATCTCGGAGAGCCCAGCCAGCCGACCACCGCCGACCTGGTTCGGAAGCGCAACAAGATCAAGCGCATCCACAAGATCTTCGGGCTCGCGACCTGGGCTCTCACGACGGTCACGGTCGCCTCGGGCATGGTGCAGTACTACAACCAATACGGCTGGTTCCAGAGTCAATCGACGAACCCCTGCGTCCAGGGCACCGCGTGGCCCAATCAGGATCAGTGCAGCGGCGCTCCAACCGGACATCTGGCCTTGTCCGCGACCACGGCGGCGGTCTTCTTCACGACCTGGGGCCTATCGTTCGCGATGCCCGATCCGCTCGGCGTCAGTGAGGGGGACAGCCAGTTCGCGCGTAGGCTGCGCGCCCACAAAATCCTCCGCTGGGTGACTTTCGCTGGTTTCGTGGCACAGATCGCACTCGGAGTGGTTGCTGCAAATAGTGAATGGTTCGGCCTAGATCGAGCGAATAACTACAAAACGCTTCGCGCTATCGCGACCGCCCACTTGACCGTAGGCTGGGTAACCTGGGGTGCGCTGACAGCGCAAGGCGCGCTGATGATCTTCTGAGAGCGGGCTCACCAAGCTCCGCTTTCCGACGGATTTCTTGGAATTCGGGGCTTGCCCATCCAATCGTCGCGCCGCTAACATTCAAGGCACCTGCGCTGTGGGGACCTTAGGTCGCAGGATCCTTTTGCTTTTGGGGGTTTCATGAGATCACCGAAGGGTGCGAAAATCCTTCCGAAACGGCTCGCTGAGGCGCAGATGTCTGAGCGGACTCTAGCGAAGTACCTCGGCCTCTTGCTGGAAGACCCGTACGACACCGAGCTGGTCGACGGCCTGCGCGAGCTATTGAAGAGCCCCAACCCCGCCAACGACGACCAAGACCCACTTCGATTGCTCGAAGCCGCTCGTGGTGGACACGAGCGCCGCGGCGATTTTCTCGCCGCCTCCTGGTTGATGGAGCTCGAGACCGAGCTCGTCGCCGACGATCCTGATTTTCAGAAAGTGCTGGTCAAAGAGCTCGGCCGCGTGCGCCGGGACGAGCTGATGGACGACCGAGGCGCTCTGGTCGCCTACCAGAAGCTGGGTGGTCTCGAATCGGATGACCCCGAGGTCGCCCAGGCAGTCGATCAGATTCAACAGGTCGAGGAGAAGTGGGCCGAAGTGGCGCGCCGCTTCGTCGAGGAGGCCCGAGAGGCCGTCGACCCGCGACTCAAGACTTCCCTTCTCACACGCGCGGCGTCCCTGATGTGTCAGTACGGCGGTGAGGCGATCGCCCAGGAGGCCGACGCGATCTTCGACGAAGCCCTGGCCGCCGACCCGTCGCACATGTCCACCGCTCGGCAGTACGCATTGAGCCTCCGCGTGCGGGGCCGATGGGACGACGTTGTCTCGGTCTTCGTTCGCGCGGCCACCGCGGCTCGGACACGCGAGGAGAAGGCCAGCGCCTGGTTGCAGGCCGCGCGCGTGCTGCGCCGTCCGCTCGAGGATTCGGAACGCGCTGCTGACGCCTACCGCAAAGTCTTGACGTTCTCTCCCACCGACGCCGAAGCGCTCGGCGCGTTGGTCGAGCAGTACACCGAGCGCCAGGCCTGGGATGACCTCTCGGAGATGTATGAAAGCGCGCTTCGTTCGCGCCAGACGCTCGAGGCCGAGAAGGGGATGCTTCTGCAGCTAGCGATGGTCCATTGGCGGTTTCGCGAAGACCCTGAAGCAGCGGAACCGTTTTTTGCCCGGCTTCGAAAGATCGACGCTGCGCACCCTGGCATGCTCGACTTCTACCGCGGACAAATCGCAAACGACGACCCCAACGGACGATTTCTCACAATCCTGGGGGACGCGCTTCGCACCACGACGGACCCGGAGCAACAGCTCGCCTTGGCGCGAGAGCTCGGTCATCGCGCGCAGACGGCGGACCGACCCGAGCGCGCCCTCGAGGCTTGGAAGCTCGTCGAACGCCTCTCGCCCGGCGACGTCGATGCTCGCGTTGCGCTGCAACAGCTCTACCAGCACAGCGGGAAATGGAACGCATTGTCCGAGTCGATTCGCGGGGAGGTCGACGCGCTCTCGCCCGACGCCAAGGAACAGAAGCTGCGCCTGCTTCGGGACTTGGTTCCGATTTATCGAGACGCGCTCCAGCTCGATTCGATGCTGATCCAGGTATACGGGGAGATTCTGGCCATCTCACCATTTGATCCCGAGGCGTTGAGCGCTCTGTCCGAGCTCTACGAAACCGGGGGGCGATGGAACGACCTCATCCAGATTCTCGATCGCCAGGCCGAGGTCGCCACAGACCTCGACGTCAAAGTCTCGCTCTACGTTCGCATCGCCGGCCTTTGGCTCGAACGCTTCGGGAACCTCAAGCAGGCGACGGAGCCACTCGAACGGGTTCTGCGACTGCAGCCCAGCCACCATGAGGCGGTCTCGCAGCTCAAGGACATCTACACGAAAAAGCGTGACTGGAGTGCGTTGGTCGCGGTCCTCGGTCGCGAAGCGGATCTCGCTGAAGACCCCGTGGTGCGTCTCGAGAAGAAGATGGAGATGGCGCAGCTCTGCACGGAGCGACTTCACCAGAACGCCACTGCGATCACCCTTTGGAAAGAAATTCTCGCCGAAACAGCCGACCCTGCCGAGGCGCTCGATGCGCTCGAGAAGCTTGCCGAGCGAGAGAAGGACTGGGACACACTGGCCGAAGTCTTGAAGAGGCGCGTAGAGGCGGCCGCGAGCGAGACCGAACAGCTCGAGCAGCTTCATCGGCTCGGGGTGCTGTACATGGAGCGACTCGATCGCCCGGCCGAGGCGGTTGAGGCATGGGTGCGACTGCTCGAGCTCGACCCGGACAACAGCCGTGTCCGGCGAATGCTCGTAGACGCCCACCTGAGGTTGAATGACTGGGAATCTTTGGAGGCGCTCTACGCGGAGGCCGACGACTGGGCAGGCTTCGCGGAGCTGCTTGGGCATGCCGCCGAACAAGCCGAAGACCCGGAGTCGATCGTCAAATCGAGCCTGCGGGCGGCCGCGCTTTATAGCGAGCGTGTCGGAGACCTGCATCGCGCCACCCGCTACTACGAACGCGCTCTTGCGACCGACCCCGAGAACGTCGAAGCCGCCAAGGGGCTCTTGCCGATCTACGAAAAGGATCACAAGTGGTCGGACTTCGCGAAGAGCCTCGAGGTCATCGTGGCCGGCTCCGGGGCAGACGACGATCTCGCGGTACAGGTCGAACGACTGGTCTCGCTACGCGGCGTATGTCTGAATCGGTTGCGCAATCCGCAGGCCGCGCTCGGTTGGGCCACCCGAGCGTACCTTCTGTCTCCGGCCGATCCGGCGATCGTTGCTGGCCTCGAGGAATCGGCAGAGGCCTCCGGCGCCTACGCCGACCTCGTCGCCCTGTTTCGCGATCGATTGGAGACCGCGTCGGTTTCCGACGCCGAGCGCCTGGACTTGCAGCGACGCATCGCTTCGATCGCCGGCGAACGGCTCGGCGAGTCGCAGGAATCGATCAGGCAACTCGAAGCGATTCTCGAAGTCGTCCCGAACGACGCCGAGTCGATCGCCGTCCTCGATCGCTTGTACCGCGCGGAGCGCCGATTTGCCGACTTGCGTGTGCTCTACGAAAGCCGACTTGCAAACGCGGCCGACTCGGCCGAAGAGTGGGTGCTACTGAACGAAGTCGCGCAGGTCGAAGAGGAGCAGCTCGGCGACCTTCCGGCGGCGGCCGAACGCCATTGGAAGATCCTGGCGAAGAACGCCCACGACGTCGAAGCTTTGCACGCGGTCGAACGCCTTTCGCAGCAGCTGAAACAGTGGGACCGGCTGGACGCAGCGCTTGCGCGGCGTTTGCAGTCGAAGGTGGGCGATGAAGATCGGCTTTCGGTCTATCTGCAGCTCGCAGATCTGCGACGCATCTATCTCGAAGATTCGGTCGGCGCGCTCGAGTGCTACCGCAACGCCTTGGCGTTGGACGGTCGAAATGAAGTTGCGATCGGCGGCCTCGAAGCGCTGTCGGCCCAGGGGGGGGCCGTTGGCATCGAGGCGATCGATCTCCTCGAGCCGGCGTATGCGAAGCGAGGTCACTTCGCCAAGCTTGCGACGCTTCTGCGCGCACGGCTCGAGACGACGAAAGACGCAGGGGAGCAACGCGCGCTGAAGTTGCGTCTGGCCGATCTATCCTCGTCCGAGCTCGATGATGCGACGGGCGCGTACGATGCGCTCGAATCGGTGTTCCTCGACAACCCGCAGGATCTGGATCTGCTCGACCGTCTGACGGGCGTTGCGGAGGTATCGGACCAGCAGGACGCCCTCGCTCGGGCCCTGGTGCTCGTCCTCGATGGGGGCGACGTTCGGGGCGAAGTCGAGCTGACACTTTGCCGCCGTGCAGCCGACCTCTTCGACGTAGCCCTCGGCGCTCCGGAACAGGCGGTGCGCTTTCACGGCCGTGTCTTGGAGCTCGAGCCCAACGATGCAGCGGCCTTTGCGGCCTTGAAGCAGGTGTACACCAAGAACGAGCAATGGAACGACCTCCGAGCGCTCTACCAGGGACGCATCGAGGCCACCACCGACGCAGGCGCCAAGCTCGATTTACTACTTCAGCTCTGTTTCCTGTTCGAGGAGATCCTCGACGAACCCAAGCATGCGATTGTGAGTTACGAGCAGGCACTCGAGCTCGACCCGACCCACACGCCGTCGCGAAGAGCGTTGCAAAGGCTTTACGGCCGACTCCAACGTTGGCCGGCGCTGGCTGAGCTCCTTCGGCGAGACCTCGACGAGGCGAGCGGACAGGATGCGGTCGATCTCGCCTACGAGCTCGGCACGATTTACGAGAACCGCCTGAACCGCGTCGTAGAGGCCGTAGACCACTTCGAGCTCGTGCTGGAGTCGAGCCCGACGCATCTTCGCGCTCAGGAGGCGCTCGAGCGGCTGATGAGCAATCGCGATGAGCGACAGCGTGTCGCTTCCATCCTTCAGCCCATCTTCGAGTCACAAGGCGCCTGGGGCGAGCTCGCTAAGGTCTTGGAGGTCCAGCTCGAGGATCTCACCGATCCAAGCTCCCGGGCAGCGCATCTCGTCCGGATTGGCGAGCTCAGCGAGACCAAGCTCCGAGACGACGAGCTCGCCTTCGATGCCTACGCCCGCGCCGTTCGCGACGACGTCGGAGATGGCGTTGCGCGCTCCGACCTTTCGCGGCTCGCCTCGAAGCTGGGACGTCATCGTCAGCGTGCCGAGCTGCTCGAACGCGGCCTTGCGACCATCGGCGACGACTTCGTCAAGACGGAGATCCTCCTCGAGCTGGCCGAGCTCTGGGATGTATCGGAGCCCGAGCCGGAGGAGGCGGAGCAGGTCTATCAGCAGCTCATTCGCGTGGAGCGCGACAACCCCGAGATCGTTCTCAAGGCCTCCCGGGCTCTCGAGCGCATTCACACCGGGTCCGGGGATCACGCTGCGCTGGCGCGGGATCTTCGCCGTCAGCTTCAGTTTGAAGACGATGAAGCGCGTCGCGACGAGCTGTTTCCAAAGTTGGCGGAGCTGTTCGAAACGACGTTGCACGACGCCGACGCTGCGATCGAGGTGCACCAGGAGCGTTTGGAGGACGACCCCAGCCAGACCGACGCGCTTGCCGCCCTCGAGCGCCTCTACGAGTCCCAGGGGCGCTGGGAGCTACTGGT